>JACQXT010000115.1 GCA_016208665.1 Chitinivibrionia bacterium
GAACGAGAGTCATATGAATAATAATTGGTTTTAGGGGGAGATCATGGGGAAGAAAGTAGAAAAGTATGTCTATTTCTTTGGCAAAGGGAAGGCCGAGGGAAAGGGGAACGACAAGGATCTCCTGGGAGGGAAGGGAGCCGGGTTGGCCGAGATGACCAACCTGGGGATCCGGGTTCCCCCGGGATTCACCATCACCACCCATGCCTGTGTCGAATACGTGGGACTGGGGAAGAAGTTCCCCGAGGGGATGTGGGAGGAGACCCTCCGCCACCTGGCCAAGCTGGAGAAGGCGATGGGGAAGAAGTTCGGCGATCCGGCCGGCCCCCTCCTGGTCTCGGTCCGGTCGGGGGCGCGGGTCTCCATGCCCGGGATGATGGACTCGGTTCTCAATGTGGGGCTCAACGACGGGACGGTCCAGGGTCTCGCGGTCCGATCGGGGAATCCCCGGTTCGCCTACGATGCCTACCGCCGCTTCATCACCATGTTCGGAAGCGTGGTGATGGGGATGGAGCGCCACGATTTCGAGGAGCTTCTGGACGAGAAGAAGAATGAGCTGGGGGTCTCCCTGGATACCGACCTGGACGGTGACGCCCTCAAGGGGCTCGTGGCGAAATACAAGGACCTGGTCCGCCAGCGGACCGGGAAGTCGTTCCCCATGGACCCCCTGGAACAGCTCCGGATGAGCATCGAGGCGGTCTTCGAGTCGTGGGACGCCCCCCGGGCCGTGACCTATCGGAAGATCCACGGCCTCCCCCATAACATGGGGACGGCGGCCAGCGTGGTGGCCATGGTTTTCGGGAACATGGGGGAGACCTCCGGCACGGGGGTGGCCTTTACCCGGGACCCCTCCACCGGCGAGCGGCGGTTCTTCGGCGAGTGTCTGATGAACGCCCAGGGGGAGGACGTGGTGGCCGGGATCCGGACGCCGTTCCCGGTCCTGGAACTGGAGGCGAAGGTTCCCCAGGCGTACCGGGATCTCATGGACATCTACCAGAAGCTGGAGCTCCACTACCGGGAGATGCTGGACATCGAGTTTACCATCGAGGAGGGGATCCTCTATATGCTTCAGACCCGGACGGGGAAGCGGACCGCCAACGCGGCCGTCCGGATCGCCGTGGAGATGGTGGATGAGGGGTTGATCGACCGGGAAACCGCCGTCATGCGGGTGGCCCCCGAGCAGTTGGATCAGATCCTCCACCCGGTGATCGACCCCAGGTCCAGGATCCAGGTTGTGGCCAAGGGGCTCCCGGCCTCCCCCGGCGCGGCGGTGGGGCGGGCGGTCTTCACGGCGGAAGAGGCCGAGCGCCTCTCCCGGGAAGGGGAGCGGGTCGTCCTGGTCCGCGCCGAAACGTCGCCGGAGGATATCGGCGGGATGCACGCGGCCCAGGGGATCCTCACCTCCCGCGGCGGGATGACCAGCCACGCCGCGGTGGTAGCCCGGGGGATGGGGAAGCCCTGCGTGGTGGGGTGCTCCGAGATCCAGGTCCGGGAGAAGGACCGATACTTCAAGGCCGGCGATCGGGCGATCCGGGAGGGGGACAATATTGCCCTCAACGGTTCCACCGGCGAGGTGATTCTGGGAGACGTGGCCCTGATCCAGCCGGAGATGAGCGCCCAGTTCCGGACCCTGATGACCTGGGTGGACGAATTCCGCCGGCTCCGGGTTCGGGCCAACGCGGACACCCCCCGGGACGCCCAGGCGGCCCGGGAGTTCGGGGCCGAGGGGATCGGTCTCTGCCGGACCGAGCACATGTTCTTCGAGCCCGAACGGGTCAAGGCGGTCCGGGAGATGATCCTGGCCGATTCCACCGAGGGGCGCAAGAGCGCCCTGGCAAAGCTTCTCCCGATGCAACGAAAGGATTTCCTGGAGATCTTCAAGGCGATGGAGGGGCTCCCGGTCACCATCCGGCTCCTGGATCCGCCGCTCCACGAGTTCCTCCCTCATACGGACAAGGAGATCGAGGAACTGTCCGACGAGATGGGGGTCCCGTTCGACAAGCTGCAGGCCAAGAACAAGTCCCTCTTCGAGTTCAACCCGATGCTGGGGCATCGGGGGTGCCGCCTGGGGATTACCTACCCGGAGATCTACGAGATGCAGGTCCAGGCCATCTTCGAGGCGGCCTGCGAATTGGCCAAGATAAAGGTCCATGTTCTTCCGGAGATCATGATGCCCCTGGTGGGGTATGCCACGGAACTGGATTTTCTCAAGGACCGGGTCGACCGGGTGGCCGGGGAGGTGATGGCCGCCCACGGGGTTCACGTGAACTACACGGTGGGGACGATGATCGAACTCCCCCGGGCCGCCCTGGCGGCCGACCAGGTGGCCCGCTCCGCGCAGTTCTTCTCCTTCGGGACCAACGACCTGACCCAGACGGCCCTGGGACTTTCCCGGGACGACGCGGGCCGCTTCCTTCCCTTCTACGTGGAGAAGGGGATTCTTCCGGTCGATCCCTTCGTGACGCTCGACGTGGACGGGGTCGGCGAGCTGATCCGGATCGGGATCGCCAAGGGGCGGGGGTTCCGTCCCGACCTGAAGGTGGGGATCTGCGGCGAGCACGGCGGGGATCCGGCTTCCGTCGGCTTCTGCCACGGGATCGGAATGGACTACGTGAGCTGTTCCCCCTTCCGGGTCCCCATCGCCCGGCTGTCCGCGGCCCAGGCGGCGATCCGGGGGAAGAGGGAAGAGGCGGCGAAGGGGGGGAAGGGGAAACGAAAATAATCGGAGTCAATAAGGAGGGATTGCAAGTTGTCTGTAAAGAGAGTGAATGATTATCCTTGATGACGAGAGTGGCGAGGCGCTTTATGCAACCTATCTCCCAATCAATAAAACCCATTCTTGAAGAACTCCAACTGGAACTCCGGAGGATATACAAAGGACGGTTCCAGAGGCTTGTCCTTTACGGTTCTTACGCCCGAGGAGAGGCGACAGAAGACTCGGATATCGACGTGATGGCGGTGATCGCGGGAGTTGAAAACCCCGTGGTGGAGGTTGGAGCATTGGCCGGTGTCGTCAGCCGGATCTCCCTGAAGTACGATACGTTGATTTCAATCTATCCCATTTCCAATGAGGATTTTGAGGAAAGGAAGGCTCCCCTGTTTCAGAATGTCAGGAAAGAGGGGATTTCCCTTTGAAGAAAGAAGATGAGATGAGAGCCTTGGTCAGTAAGGCTCGGAGATATCTCAAATCTTCTGACTTGTTGATTCAGGATGGTGATTATGATTCCTCGGTGTCCCGTGCTTATTATGCGATGTTTTATCTGGCCGAGGCGCTCTTGTTGGGGGAGGGACTCTCATTTTCCAGCCATAAGGCCGTGATCGGGGCCTTTGGCAAGTATTTTGTCAAGACCGGAAAACTCAGCGAAGAACTCCACCGGTCTTTGATCGACGTTTTCGAAAAAAGACAGTTTGGGGATTATGAGTCCCAAGTCTATACCGATCGAGAAACCGCTCAGGAAGTTTTGGACAAGGCAAAGATTTTCGTGGAAGAGGTCGGCAAGGAAGTAAAAAAAACCACCTGAACCAAGGTTCGCTTCCTGATTCGTCATGGAAACACAAGATGATCGCTTCATGCGGATGGCCCTCGCCCAGGCGGCCCGAGGGCGGGGGATGACCAGCCCGAACCCGATGGTCGGGGCGGTCCTGGTCAAACAGGGCCAAATCATCGGCAAGGATTACCATCGCCGTGCGGGGACCCCCCACGCCGAGGCCCTGGTATTGCAACAGGCGGGAAGCCGCGCCCGGGGGGCGACCCTCTATGTCAATCTGGAGCCCTGTTGCCATAAGGAGAAACGGACCCCTCCCTGCACGTCGGAGATTCTCCGGGCCGGGATCCGGCGGATCGTGGTGGGGATGGAGGATCCCAACCCGAAGGTTTCGGGCCGGGGGCTCGCCCACCTGAAAGAGGCCGGAGTATCGGTGATTTTCGGCGTCCTCCAGGATCGGGCCCGAAGGCTCAACGAGGCGTATGTCAAGCATATCACCACGGGCCTCCCCTTCGTCATTCTCAAAATCGCCTCCACTCTGGACGGGAAGATCGCCACTGTTTCCGGAGAGTCCCGGTGGATCACCGGTGAGACGGCCCGGCAAGAAGTCCACCGGATGCGGGGCGCGGCGGACGCCGTGATGGTGGGTTCGGGGACGGCGACCGCCCTCGCTTCCCCCGAGAAGATCCGCGCGTTGAAAGAACGCGGGGTGGAGGTGCTGGTCCAGCCGGGAAATTCCGGAAAAGTGGATTTTCAGAGTTTATTGGATCTGTTGGGGGAGAGGGGGATCAACTCGATCCTGGTGGAAGGGGGATCGGAACTCAATGCGGTTCTTCTCAGGGAGAAGATCGCCGACAAGGTCGTTTTCTTCCTGGCGCCGAAGATCATCGGGGGACAGGACGCCGTTTCCGCCGTGGGCGGGGTGTCTCCCAAAAGCTTGGCCGACGCGGTCCCGCTCCGGGACCTCCGGGTTCGGAAGGTGGGTGAGGATTTGATGGTGGAAGGGTATGTTTACCGGCATCATTGAAGAATTGGGGACCGTGCAGGGGGTCCGGCGTCAGGGGGAGGACCGGAATCATTGAAGAATTGGGGACCGTGCAGGGGGTCCGGCGTCAGGGAGAGGATCTGACCCTGTCCGTCGGCGCGTCCACGGTCCTGTCCGACCTGAAGATCGGCGACAGCATCGCCGTGAGCGGGGCCTGTCTGACCGTAACCAATCTTTCCTCCGGAGGGTTCACGGCGGATGTCTCCGAGGAGACGTTGGCGAAGACCACGTTGAAGAACCTCCGGATCGGGGACCGGGTGAACCTGGAGCGCCCCCTCCGTCCCTCGGACCGGATGGGGGGACACTTTGTCACCGGCCACGTGGATGAAGTCGGAACGATTCAGGACCTTTCCCCTCGCGGTCGGATGCAACAGATGACCGTCAAAGTCACCCGCGCGCTGCACGGTTACCTGGTCAAAAAGGGTTCCATCGCGGTGGACGGGATCAGCCTAACGGTCAACGAGGTGACCCCCCACGGCTTCCAGGTAGTGATCATCCCCCTTACCGCCTCGGTCACGACCCTCGGATTCAAACGGGCCGGCGATCCCGTCAACCTGGAAGCCGACCTGATCGGGAAGTATGTGGAGCGATTTGTGGCCCGTGGGAGATCCCCGGAGGGGATCGATCGGGAGTTTCTCGCTGCTCATGGCTTCCTGACCCCGGAACCATGAGCCGGGGATGGGGGGTCCTCATCGGACTCCTCTTCTTTTTTCTCTTCCAGGGAATTTACGCGAAGGCGGCCCTCCTCGACCGGGTTCTGGCCGCCGTGGACGGGGAGATCATCACCCTCACCGACGTCCGGATTGCCATCCAGTTCAGGCTGGTCGATTTGAAAGACCCCGCGGCGGATTCCGAGTCCCCGGAGACCCTGAAGGCGGCCCTCTCCCGGCTGATCGACCGGAAACTTCTCCTGGCCGAGGCGCGGAAATTCAGCATCACCCCCGAGGGGCTCTCCGAAGAGGAAATTTCCGGCGAGATCCGGAAGGCCCGGGACCTCCTCCCGCCGGATACTTATACGGCGACTCGGAAACGGTTCGGGATTTCGGAGGATGACCTGATCCGACGGGTCCGGGAGAAGGGGGCCGAGGAGAAATTTCTCAACTTCCGGATCGGCTTTTTCGTGATTCTCTCCCCGGACGCCATCCGGAAATATTACCAGGAACACGCGGCGGACTACGGGGAACGACCCCTGGAGGCGGTGCGGGGAGAGATCGAGACCCTCCTTACCCGCCGGGAGTCTGTCCGGTTACTGGAGGAGTATCTCTCGCGCCTCCGGGGGCAGGCGACGATTCAGGTGAATTTGCCCTGAAGGACCGGTTTGTTGGGCTTCGCTCCGCTCAGCCCAACCTACCACTGTTATTGCGAGGAGCCGAAGGCGACGAAGCAATCTCAAACGCTTGAGTCTTGAACCCCGAGATTGCTTCGCTCCGCTCGCAATGACAACCAAAAGACCTTTCCATCCATCCGCTACCGGATTACAATTCCCGCGTACCCCACCACCTGATCGGTATCGCCGCTCACCTCGCCGGAGGTCCGGTAGTCCACCAAGTCCGCCGCCACGGCCCCGGCCAAGGCCGCCCCGATTTCCCGGCAGGCCTCCAGGCGGGTGGTCATCATGGTAATGGGGACAATGGCCAGATCGGGACGGAAACGCTGGAGGAAAGGGATCTGGACCTCCAAGCTGTGCTCGTC
>JACQXT010000120.1 GCA_016208665.1 Chitinivibrionia bacterium
GGCCCAGGGCTATTCCTCCGTCATTGGCCGGAACGAGGCGATGGTAAAGTACCTGAAAACCTTGTTCAAGGAGCATCCTTCGTGCAGTCTGAAAAAGTGTGGGGTTCTGCCACGTGCCGCCGCTCAGGGCTACGGTACGAACCCCTGTCATTGCTGAAACCCTTTCGACGAGGTCGCAGACAGCACAGGCTATGGTGTGGAGAAAACGGTGCGCTATTGCAGGGACAGGCGTTTTATCAGCCAGGTCGGCGAGGATTGCCAGGATGATCTCATCGGGTATGAGGAGACCGGCTTCGATCCTGTAAGGGTATGGCCGATGCTCCTCCTCCGCCTTTCGTCCCCATTCCCCGAGTTCGATGGCGGCCTGTCCTTCGTAGGTGCAATCCAAACAGATTCCAAGGAGAGCAGAGACTGCATCGAAAAGACGGCCGCATCCCGATGAGAGGGGTGAATTGAAACCCTGGGCCGCCATCCGCACCACGGCATCGACGGGCCTGTCGGGGAAGAGGGCTTGGGCCTGGTCTTTGCCTTCTTCGCCCAGGATTTGGACGAGGTAGGCGCAGGCCGTGCGCCAGGGTTCCCGGATAGCCTTTTCTCCGCCCGGCAGGGGGACGTAAGCGAGATGGTACTCCCAGGGACGTGGCAGCGGGCCGGAATGGAACGCGCCACGGCGGCAGAGGAGTATTCGGTATGCGCGTCGAAGGCCACGATTTCAGGTTCCGCTCCGATAAGCCGCTGAAAACCGAGGAGGCTCATCCTGAGGTTCTCTTCCCCCTCCAGGTTTCCTATCTCCCCGATATACTGGCTCATGAAAGCCTCATCGCCCCTGAGAAGGCAAAAGGAGTTCTTCATCTCCCCACCGATCCCGAGAACCATGGGCGACGGCTGTTTCGGCGTCACATGGATCGGGTGCGGCACATATCCCCGAGAACGCCTCAGAAACTGCGTTTCGCCATCGACGACCTGGAGGAGAGAATCGTCGCAGCGATTGACTATCTCCCTGTTGTGGAGAAGAAAGAAGTCTGCTACCTGCCCGAGGTCCCTGAATGCCCTTTCGTTGTCTATAGTGAGGGGCAGTCCTGTGCGGTTGCCGCTTGTCATGACCAGGGTGTCGCATGGCCCCTGGAGAAGGAGGATATGAAGGGGGCTGTAGGGCACCATCACGGCGACGGAGTTAAGGCCCGGCGCCAGGGCGTAAGGAAGAGCACAACCCGGTTTGCGCTCCAGAATAACGATGGGAGCCGCGGGAGACAGGAGCGCCGCTTTTTCCGCTTCACCCACGATACAGTACTTTTGTATGGTTTCCAGATTCCTGCACATGACGGCAAGGGGTTTGCTCTTGCGTCCCTTCCGGAGTATCCGTCCCTCTGACAGAAGATCCCAGGCCTTCCGGAGCCACTCTTCCCGTGCTCCGCAGGGTGCTCCTGCCCGGTCCCTCAATTCCGCCCGGGGCCCGCAGGCAGGGCAGGCCACAGGCTGCGCGTGGAATCTCCGGTCCCCTGGATCACGATATTCCTTCTCACAGAAGGGGCACATGACAAAGATCCTCATAGAAGTTGCAGGCCGGTCATAGGGCAGGCGGGTGATGATGGTGAACCGCGGCCCGCAGCCGGTGCAGTTTGTGAAGGGATATTGGTAATGGCGGTCCAGTGTGTTGAGGATCTCTTCGCGGCAGTCAGGGCAGGTTGCCACATCCGGGGGAATGAGGGCCCCGCTCCGGTCAAAATCCGTACTGAGGGCGATGTCGAAGCTGTTGTATCCCAGAGGGGGCAGGTCGCTCCGCTGGAGACTGGTTATTTGTGAAAGCGCCGGCGGGCTCTGCGTGAGGGATTTCAGAAAGGATTCAACCTTTTCTTCAGGCCCTTCCGCTTCGATCACGAGGCCCGTCCCTGAATTGCCTACCTTCCCGGTAATGCCGTGTATGCCTGCCATGTGGTAGACGAAGGGACGGAAGCCCACGCCCTGAACCGTTCCTTTGAGGAGGAGGCTGCAGCGGACTACCCGCTCGTCGCCCGGCTCACTCCTTTCAGCTATCGTGGGTCCATCCCTTGTCCCCATCGTCCCGTGGTCTTTTGGCACGACCTTGTCCCTTGTCTCCTTTCGCCTCAAATCTAAGGCAGATCCCCCTGGAATTCAATCGGCCCGGCTCCATTGGCAGACGCGACTGAAGAGCCGTCCCTCCTGTCGGGACAAGCCTAATTCTGTTCCAGGGCGCTGATTGGCGTTGAATTCGAAATCCCTTACAGGGTATATTGTTTTATCCCACTATTTGGATCAAGATAGGGTCGAATGTTCACCGGCGAAGCCTACACAAAAGATGCAGCTCTCAGACTCCTCGCAAGCGAGGGGGAGGACCTGCTCCGGCTCTACCAACGTGCAGACGAAGTGCGCAAAGAGAAGATGGGCGACGAGGTATTTATCCGGGGCATCATCGAGTTCTCCAACATATGTGCCAGGAACTGCCACTACTGTGGGATCAGGGCGGGAAACAAGGGGGTTTCGCGCTATGCCATGGACGCCGACGAGATCCTGGAGACCGCTTACAGCATGGTGGGCACCGAAAAGACCACCGTTGTCCTCCAGTCCGGAGAGACGCCTGCCTTTACCGACGAGGAACTGGGGGAGATCATAAGGAGGATAAAGGGCGAGACAGGGCTCTCCGTGACGCTCTCCGTGGGCAGCCGTCCCTTGGAGACCTACAGATACTGGCACGACTGCGGCATGGACCGGTACCTGCTCAGGTTTGAGACGAGCGATCCCGAGCTCTTTCGGCGCCTGCGCCCGGGGTCGACCCTCGAGGAGCGCCTGAGATGCCTTTATGACCTGAAGGCTGCCGGAGTTCAGACGGGAAGCGGATTCATGATAGGTTTACCCGGAGAGACCCTGCAGGTCCTTGCAGACAACATCCTCCTCTGCCGGACATTGGATCTCGACATGATCGGGATAGGACCGTTCATCCCCCACCCCGATACTCCCTTGGGAGATGAGAAGAACGCCTACGATGACAACAGGGAAATGTTCTTCAAAGCAATTGCCGTGCTCCGCATATTCAACCCCGATGCCCATATCCCGGCCACCACGGCCTTTGATGCGGTCTTCCCCGATGAAGGACGGAACAGAGTTCTTAAGGTAGGTGGGAATATTTTCATGCCCAACAATACGCCGCTCAAGTACCGGAAAGATTATCTCCTTTACCCCGGCAAACCATGCATCACGGAATCGGCCGAGGTATGCACGCAATGCGCGGTGATGAGGATTCAGGCTATGGGACGGAAGATCGGCACCGGGCCGGGCCATTCAATCAAGAAACGGACCTGACTCCTCCTTAGGGGCTTAAGGCCCGCACTTCCCTTCTCTTCCATGGTCTGTTCCGTCGCCGACTTTCTCAATATTCTCATTGGTTGTTCCGGTTGGGTGAAATAGAGCAACTTGAGGAAATCCATTTTTTGTGAGTGTTGGAGGGCAGGTGCATCAAGGGCCATAACCCAAACGGGGGTCATGGCCCTTTTCGGTTCAAAGGATCTGCTCTCCTGATTAATACTGGTATGCCGTCGGTACCTTCTTGGTTTTTTCCTGGGCCTTATAGTACTCGATGCGCTCCTTTATGAAGGCCAGCCATCCTTCTATTTCGGCTGCTTTATATCCCTTGGACAGGAGGTCCTTCCTGAAGTCCGCGACAACAGGCTCGGCGGCTTTCGCCCATCTGGCCGCTTCCGCGTCGGAAATAGGCAGTATCTGGCCGCCCTGTTTCTTGAAGAAGTCCGCGCCTTCGATGTCTATATTGTTCCACTCAACGGCCCATAGCCCGATGAACTCCTTGCTGTAATCGGTGATCACTTTCTGGACGTCCGGAGGCAGGCTGTTCCATTTGCCCTTGTTCATGACTACGTAGAATGCAAAGACGCTCCCCACTTTCCAGGATGCGGTGACGTATTTCTCCACTTCCCCCAGTTTGAAGCCCTTCAACGTTTCGAGGGGGGTGTAGGTGCCGTCGATGACTCCTCTTCTCAGTGCTTCGTAAAGGTCAACAATCTCGATGGGCATGGGCACGGCGCCCAGGGCCTTCACGATATCGGCGAGCCTCCCCTGGCCTCTTATCTTCAACTGCTTCAGCTCTTCCAGGGTCTTTACGGGCTTGTTGAGGGTCTGGATTACGTTCGGAGGGCTTGTGCTGAACATGAGGGCATGATAGGTATCCCACTCCTTGGGTTTGAATTTGTCATAGAAATCGTTGGCCACGTGAGTTGCTATCCAACTGCTCGGAAATCCCAGGGGCAACTCCATGATCTCCATGACCGGAAAACGTCCCCTCGAATA
>JACQXT010000121.1:0-3655 GCA_016208665.1 Chitinivibrionia bacterium
GTGATCATGTTCGAGTTCTTCGAGCGGGGCTCGTACTACGGAATGATGAGCTTCCTCTCGGTGTATCTGACCGAAAATCTCCACTTCGCAAAGGAGAGCGTCGGCGTCATCAAAGGTACCATTCAGCCTCTCCTCTACTTCCTGCCGATCCTGAGCGGGGCCGTCGCGGACCGTTTCGGCTACCGCCGCACCCTGATGGTCGCATTTGCGCTGCTCGGCGGAGGCTACTTCCTGACGAGCCAGATGACGACGTATACCGCCGTTTTCCTGGCGCTCGTGGTGATGGGATTAGGCGCCGGCATCTTCAAGCCCATCATCTCGGGATCGATCGCCCGCGTCACGGACGAGTCCAACAGCACCCTGGGATTCGGGATCTACTACAGGTCGATCAACCTCGGGGCGTTCCTCTTTCCGTTGATACTGGTGCCCTGGCTCCAGAACAGCCCCGTGTTCGGGCCGAAGTGGGTGATCATCGCGTCGGCGCTGTGCACGGGGGCGATGCTCATTCCGACGATGCTCCTCTACAAGGAACCGCCGCGGCCGGACGCGGATTCGGCTCGGAAGAAATTGAGCCTGATCCAGACTCTCGCCAACGCGTTCGAAATCATCTACAGCCCGATCGTGCTCCTCTGTCACGCCGTGAGACGCTCCATTGTTGCGGCGGCGGTCGTCTATGTCCTCACGGCGCTCCTCGCCGCCGGCGCCCTCTGGATGTTCGTGGGGAGAGAGAAGTTCTTCTTTCTCTACGTCATGTTCGTCTTCATGGCGAGCTTCGCGATCGTCATGATCCGGAGCCGCCTCTCCGGAACCGCTTCGTCGAAGCCCGCGGTCACGATGATCTTCCTCGTACTCGGGGCCATGCTGTGGGTCCTGCCGGGACTCTCGATCTTCGCCAGGATCATCACGAGCGTGATTTATCTCACCGTCTTTTCGCTGTTCCGGATCGAGTACGGAGACATTCCGAAATTCAAGGATCATTCGAAATTTCTCCTCATGATCTTCATCTATTCGGGGTTCTGGGTGCTCTACTTCCAGATGTTCGACTCGGTGCTGTGGTACGTGAACGACTACGTGGACGCTTCCTCCCTCGACGGTTTCGTCAACAGGATCCTGGGAGGCCGCGTGCCGTTCAAGTTCGACGTCGAGCACGTGACGGTCATCAACGCGGGGACGATCATTCTCCTGCAACTCGTCGTCTCGAACATCGTGAAGAACACCAAGGCTCTTCCCACGATGATCGCCGGCATCGCCATGGGAACGGCGGGCATGGCGATTCTCGCGATTTCGACGAGCATCTGGGTTTTCATGGCCGGGATCATTATTTTCTCGATCGGCGAGATGACGGCCCACCCGAAATTCATCAGCTACGTCGGGCTCACCGCCCCGAAGGACCGCACCGCCACGTACATGGGCTACATCTTCCTCTACGGCGTGATCGGGAGCAGCATCGGCGCCGTCCTGGGAGCGAACCTCTACGTTCATTTCGTCGACAATCTCCGCCAGCCGAAAGTGCTGTGGCTCATTTTCAGCGGCATCGGCGTTGCAACCATAGCGGGGCTCCTGGTGTATAACCGGCTCGTCAAGCGGTAAGGAAATGGCCCCTGCGGCGCGCGCGGCTGTCATTGCTTCCCGCGCCGGGGCGGTTGGATCATTCACGTTGAGGGATCGATCGGGATATGGTAGAGTTTTTTCCTGATCGCAATCGAAACGAAATTCACACCGATGTCTGAAAAACGGAGGTGCCGCACATGCGACACGACACCTGGGCATACATCGGCCGGACGGCCTCCCAGTTGCTTTTCCTCGGGCTGACGGTCTGGATCGGCTCTCAGATGATCCGGGGCGTCTCCGGAGCGACGATCGAGAAGTATTGCCCCTTCGGGGGTGTGGAGACGCTGATTCCCTGGCTCAATAAGACCGGCACGATCTGCGCCCTTTCCACCACGAACATTTCCATACTGGCCGGCGTGTTGATCATCACGCTGCTCTTCAAGCGCGTGTTCTGCAGCCACATCTGTCCGGTCGGAGCGGTGTCCGAATGGATCGCCGTCCTGAGACGGCGTCTGCCGTTCAAGACGGGGCGGGTGCCGCGGCAGTACCACCGCCCGCTCACATGGCTCAAGTATCCGCTGCTCGCCGCGATCATCTATTTCACGGTCCGAACGCAGGAATTGATTTTCCGGGAGCTCGATCCCTACTACGTGCTGTTCACACTCGGGACCGCGCACGGCATCTCCGATGGTTTGATAGGGATCGGCGCGTTCAGCCTTTGGATCATCATGACGCTCTTGCTTCTGGGCTTTGTCGTTCCGCTGCTGTTCTGCAAGTATCTCTGTCCGCTGGCGGCGTGCCTGGCGCCCGTTTCTCGACTGGGCCTCGTGCGAATTTCCCGCAACGAAGAAACGTGCACGAGCTGCGGCGAATGCGACGCGGCGTGCGAGTGGGGAGTGAGCGTATCGGACGTCAAAACCGTGACGAGCGTGGAATGCAGCAACTGCCAGGATTGCATCAGGGCGTGTTCGGAACCGGGCACACTGACCCTGCAGATGGGGAGGGCTAAATCATGAGAATCAAGCCCGCTCTCCTCCCGCCCCTGGTCGTCGTTCTCTTTTTCGCGGCCATCGTCGCCGGGCGCGGTTGGGAACTGCCGACGATGCAACATCAGTTTTCGTCGAGCTCGCACAGCAAGCAGGTGACGATGATCGTCGACGGGCTTCGCTGCCGCGGCACGTCCGACTTCTTCGTCAAGCGTCTCGAAACCGTGCCGGGCCTCGTATCGGTCGGCACCTTCGTGCAGGAGCATCGCGCGGAGATCGCCTATGATCCGGACGCGATCACCGTTCAGCGCATCCGGGAGATCATCGAGGCGCCGCTTCAATTGGAGGACGGCCGCATGGTTCAACCGTTCAAGGTGCAGGACGTGCGGGAGTGACGCGGGCGCGAGCGCTCCCCACCGGGTGCGCCGCGAGCCCGCGATCGGGTTGGATAGGCCAAGGACGCGCAACAAAAGGAGCTGAGGCATGAACAAAGTGCCGGGCGTACCGGATATTCCGAAGAACCCTCCGCCGGGATACTATCGTTGGTCGGCTCTCGTCGTCATCAGTCTCGCGATGTTCGGAAACTATTACGTGTACGACGCCGTGAGCCCCATCGCCGATCTGCTGAAGAGCCAGCTCGGTTTCAGCGATAGGAATATCGGGACCCTCAACGCGATCTACAGTCTCCCGAACGTTTTCATGGTGCTCCTCGGCGGCATCATCATCGACCGCATCGGCGTGAAACGCGCGACGATGCTCTTCGGCGCGCTCTGTTTCGGCGGCGCCGCCGTTACGGCGAGCACGGGGAATCTGCCGGTCATGGCGACCGGCCGGCTGCTCTTCGGCATCGGAGCGGAATCGCTGATCGTCTCGGTAACAACGGCGCTTGCCCGGTGGTTCAAGGGAAGAGAGCTTTCCTTCGCCTTCGGCATCAATCTCACCATCGCGCGCCTGGGTTCCTTTCTCGCCCTCAACTCTCCCACGTGGGCCAAGGCTCACTTCGACAACTGGCAGGCTCCGCTCCTCATCGCGGTCGGCATGGGCACCCTATGCATCGTCGGGCCGCTCGTGTACTGGATCATGGAAAACCAGGCGAACAAAAAATACGAAATGGGAGC
>JACQXT010000121.1:3664-13060 GCA_016208665.1 Chitinivibrionia bacterium
CCAGGCGAACAAAAAATACGAAATGGGAGCGGCAAGCAAACCCGACAAGGTTACGTTCGGAGGACTGTTCCGCATGAGCCCGTCGTACTGGTACGTCGTGCTTCTCTGCGTGACCTTCTATTCGGCGATCTTCCCCTTCCAGACGTTCGCCATAAAATTCTTCCAGGAAGCGCACGGAACGACGCGGGAGGTCGGTGGAAGACTCTCGAGCCTGCTCACGCTCTTCGCGATGGTCGGCACGACTCTGTTCGGATACATGGTGGACCGCGTCGGGAAGCGTTCGCTCTTCATGATGTTCGGATCGCTGCTGCTCGTGCCGGTATATTTAATGATGGCGTACGCCCACGTCCCCTTGCTCGTTCCCATGGCGATGATGGGGATCGCGTTCTCCCTGGTGCCCGCCGTCATGTGGCCCTCGGTCGCCTACATCGTCCAGGAGAATAAGCTGGGCACCGCCTACGGCCTCATGACTATGATTCAGAACATCGGGCTCTCCGGTTATAATTACCTGATCGGATGGGCGAACGACTACTCGGGCGCAAGCGCGGCGAATCCCGGCGGCTACGCCCTCGGCATGTGGATTTTCTCGATCTCGGGATTCCTCGGCTTCTTCTTCTCGTGGCGCCTGCGGCGTTCCGAGACCGGTCCGCATGCGCACGGCTTGGAAACGATCACGGTGAAGTCGGGGAAGGCGTGACGGCGTGATGCGCTCGGCCGACGATCGAACGGGACGGCGGAGGCGAACGGCGTGATGCGCCGCGTCAAGCGGCGCGGCGCCGGAGCGAACGCGGCATCGAGATCCGTCACGGCCGCTGGGCGGGGGGGGTGACCTATGATCTCCATATGCGCGATGATGCGATCCCGGTAGCCCGGCGCGGCGGGTTGAGGATGACGATGTCGGCGGGCAGCTCGCGGTGCAGCACACGCTCGACGCCTCCGGCTATGAAACGCGCCGCAAGGCCGGCAAGCTGCGCGATGCGCGACGCTTCTTTGACCGCATGGCGGTCCATGTCGATTCCCACGGTATCCGCGCCCTTCTTGGACAGTTCCAGAGCATGCATTCCGAATCCGCAGTAGGCGTCGACGACGCTCGCGCCTTGAACGTCGCCGCACTGCTCCAGCACGTGCGCATGCAGATGGCGCGCGGCGCCGCGGTTTACCTGCATGAAGGCCGTCCCGGCGAGCTGTATCTCCCACGAACCCCACCGCTCGTTCAGCGTCTTCAAACCGGCGCGGCGGATGAAACTGCCGCGATCGTTCAGGAGCCATACGGCGGCGAGTTCCTTCGCGGCCTCGGGGAAGCGCTCGATCTCCCCGGGAGCGCTCGCGCCTTCAATCGCGAGTCCGACGTTTCCGGCGGCGTTTGCGCGGAGGGTCAGGCGCAGTTCGGTGCCGCCGGGCATGCGTTCGGGCTCATGCATCCAGAGTGTTCGCACCGCAGCCCACGCCTTGTTGATCGGCGCTTCGCCGAGCGGGCAACGA
Source organism: Chitinivibrionia bacterium (assembly GCA_016208665.1). Lineage (GTDB taxonomy): Bacteria > Krumholzibacteriota > Krumholzibacteriia > WVZY01 > WVZY01 > JACQXT01. Next base: position 5,147 of record JACQXT010000121.1, read on the forward strand.
TCCACGTCGATTATCGCGCCGGGATCGTCGAATGAATGATAACCCGCCGCAATCCCGTCGGCGCCGTGCTTTAAGACGAGCGAGAGGCGGTTCCGGTATCCGAATTCGAGCTCGGATGCGGCGATGTCCGGCTGAGGAACGTCAAACCCTCCGAGACGCCGGAGCGACTCGGCAATGATGGAGGTTTTCACGGCGAGCTGGGCGTCGTACCGGAGATGCTGGAGCTGGCAGCCTCCGCACCTCGCATAGTATGGACAGGGAGGATCGCAGCGTCCGGGGCCCGGTTCGAGCACTCGCAGGATGCGGGCGCGGCGCCACTGCCGGTGAAGCTCGGTGTATTCCACCTCCACGGTGTCGCCGGGCGCGGACCGGGGAACAAATACGACGCATCCGTCGGATCGCCGGGCGAGCCCATCGCCGCCGGCAATAATGGACGTTATATTCAGCGCCTCGGACCCGCCGGATGAGGCCGCGGTTGATTCGTCATCGTCTCTGAAGTTCATAGGTATATCCGTCCGCAAGACATTCCCTTGTTTCTTGATAGGCGGTTACGTACTGCCCGCAGTTGCTCCCGATGCGATTCTCCTCCGGTTCTCCGATACTTGGGATGACCTCGTAACCGGCGTCACGCAGGGCCTTGATTACCGCTTCTCCCCGCCGCCCGGGAATTGCTGAAGCAATGTTGTTTCTGACGGCCCGCCGGGTGGGGTTGACGGGCACGATCTTGATGAGAAACAAATCGGGATCGAAATGACTCAGCAGCACGGATGGATCCACGGGCCATCCATCCGCAAGGGCGAAGTTGAGGGTTATTTTCCTGCCGCGCTCATCATAAAAAGCGCGGCCATACTCGGCAATTTTCTCGAACGGCCACTTTGTGGCGGGAATAAGGCGATCCCGCGCGCTCGTATCCGTTGTATGGAGAGAAAACTGGAGTTGAAATCTGCGAGGATACAGTTTCTTCTTGATCGAGAGCAGCCGAGAGAAGAAGCGGTCGGTTCCCGCAGGGGCAATGGAAGACAGCGAGGGGATGAGCCCCGGCGCATCGAAAAGCTCGGGCAACAGCTCCAGCACCCTCAGGACATTCTCGTTGAATGAAGGCTCGCCCATTCTGGCGAACTGTATCTTGAATTTCTTGACCGGGACGCGTCCATCCGGATATCGGTTCGATACGACATGCACGATCTGAGAGATCATCTGGTCTTCCGAGAGTTTTCCTCGGTACGCGCTTGCGGCGTCGCATATGAGGCAGCGCACCGGGCATCCGAAGAGCGTGGAGACGGTCAGCACCCATTTCTCTTCGCGCGGGAGCGGCGGTTGAATCGATTCCGTGAATTCGATGAGCTTCCCGTCGCCGGTTCCCGCAATATATACAACGGCGATATCTTCTCTTCCGACGGTTGCAAGTATCTTCATGCAGGTTTCTCCTTCAGCGCCTCGTAGATCGCCATGGCGGATTGTATCCCGTCCCCGGCGGCAATAGCCGTCTGGCGGTATATGCCGTTCTTGGCGTCGCCTATTATGCGCAGCAATCCGGATTCCTCCAATTGAATCAGGTTGTTCCGAAGATTCTCTCCCAGAAAATCCAGGCAAGGCGTCCTTCCGACGGCGACGACGAGGTATGAAACATGCATATCGCATTCTTTCTCCGAACCGCGGCAGGTCAGCGTCAACCCGTTCTTCTCGCGCCGGATCCGTGTGATGCGAGTGGCCTCCAGAAGGGAAATCGTGCGAGCCTTCGATGCGCGCTCCTTGAGCAGCGGGAGCGCGCGAACGGTCTCCCTTCGGTTGATGAGTATGACATTGTTTTTTCGCGAGAGATTCAACGCATAATCGAATGCCGCGTCTCCGGCTCCGATGATTGCAATCCTCTTGTTCGCCGCGCGGCGCAGCGGGTGGACTTCGTAAAAAACGAATGGTTCGGCCTCGGCCGGAACCTCGGGATCGGTGAGTTCGAGGGGCTTCGTGCCGGAAGCAATGACCGCGCTGCGAGAGAAAATTGTTCTGTGATTTGTTTCGGTAACGAATCTTTTCTTCTCGTATTCCAGTTTGTAAACCGTTTCAACATATGTTTGTATCGAAAATGCCCTGAGATGGTTCCTGAATGCGCTAACGATTCTTGGCGCGGAGATTCCTCCGGGAAAGCCGGGATAATTTTCGATCAGATTGGCATTCCTAAGGAGCCCTCCGACGGCTTCTTTTTCCAGAAGAATCGGATCGATGCCGCAGCGCTTCAACTGAATCGCCGCCGATATGCCGGCAGGGCCCGCTCCTATAATAACCACATCGGTACTGTTCACAACGCTGCGCCTTTGTAAGGGGAAGTGCCGCGGTGCTCTCCGGCCGATGGCCGGAGTCGAAGTTGACGTTTCATCATACAATCCGCGATCGATTGCCGCCAGAAGATATATCTTTCGCGACCGGTCAGTCAAGAGGAAGACCGCCGTGCAGCTGATTTCAGAATGGGCGGGATATGAGCAATGCAAGGCTCGACTGCAGAAATGTGGGTCTGCCTGGACGCACGTTCGCCGCACTTACCCGAAAAAAGGCAATCCTGCCGCTTTGCAGGCTCCTCGGCGATATCCTGCGGGGAACAGCTCGATCAATTCGTCCAGGCTCAGATTGTTGATCCGGCACGTCTCATACACTGTTGGAATGTTTTTGTGGACCCGATAGTAATCCCGGAGGTACTTGATGACTTCCCAGTGCTTGTCCGTCAATCCATGAGGGAGATTCCATTCGTTCGCCATGAGATGAGCGAACCGTTCGTTCCATTGATCGAAATCCTCGAGAAAGCCCGCCGGCGTCAATTTCTGCTCGGCTTCCAATATCTTATGGCTCTCGTACGTCAGCCAGATGTTGCTGTTGTACATGAACTCATAGTTGATGCCCGCGATTCTGCAGGCTCCGCGGTGATATCCTGTTGGAAACAATTCTTTGAGCTTGTTGAGTCTGATGTTGTTGTCGGCACAGGCATACACGACGACCGGCACCGTGTGCTCTTCCAGGAATTTATTGCGCAGATATCGGATGATGTTCCAGTGTTCTTCGGTGAGTCCGTCGAAGATGCCCTGCAGGCGGGCCATCCCCTCGGCGAACGGTTCGTCCCACTGCTCCGGCGGGTCCAGGAATCCGTGTTCATCCAAGGTGTAAGATTTTCCGTCCGCAAACTGTATGCTCTTGCGCCGCATATCCGATGCTCTATTGCGAGAGGATGTCATTGCGATGAAGTCTCCACCGCCTGGTGTTCGTAATCGACGTGTTCGGCGGCTTTGCCGTCGATGAGGATGGAGCGCGAGAGCATATCGTGGACGCCGCCGACGGCGATATCCTCCTTATGGTACTCCATCAATTGGATCAGCTGCCGTTTGCAGTTCGAGCAAGCGGCGGCGACATACTTGGCGCCTGTCGCGCGAATCTGCTCCATCTTCTTCTTGCCTGTTACTTCCATTCGGAATTCGTGAATCGTATCCATGGCTGACAAGCCGGCGCCGCCGCCGCAGCACCAGTTTTCACCGCGGTTGGGATGCATCTCGCGGAAATCCATGCAGGTTGCATGGAGAATGATCCGCGGTTCTTCCACGATATTGCACGAGCGGCCGAAATTGCAGGGATCGTGGTAGGTGACGGGCATGGAGTTCTTGCTCTTGTCGAACTGGAGGCGGCCGGCTCTAATATGCTCCGCAGTCCACTGGAGGCAGTTGGTTATGGTGAACGGCAGGTCTCCCCACCACTTGCCCGGCTCCATCATGAACTTCATGATGCGGTGCGCATGCCCGCATTCGCCCATCAACATGGTCTTGATTCTCAGGCGCTTGGCTTCTTCGACGTACATCTTATTGTCCTCTTTCATGGAGTTGTCGTCGCCGGTAAAGAGGCCGTAATTGGCGCCGTCGAAGCACTTCGAACTCATGGTCCAACGGTCCGACATGCCGAGCGCGTGGAATACCTTCGCTACTCCCGTGGTGGCTTCGATGTTGACAAGAACGTCTCCCGACGGCGGCACATAAAAGTAATCGGCGCCTTCCACATCGACCGGGACCTTGATGTCCACGCCGTGTTCGTCCCGCATTTCTTCCTCGAGAAACTCAATGGCAGCCATGAATGCCTTGGGTGAAGCGCCGTCGGTATTGCCGGTTTTCAGCGATATCTCCACTACTTTCTTCATCACCTCCGGCGTCAATCCCAGCGTGTTCAGTATCGCGCGGCCTTTGCGCGTGATGACCGAGTTGTCGATTCCAAACGGGCAATAGGTCGCGCATCTGCGGCAGCCCGTGCAGGAATAAAAGTCCTCCACCCACTGCTCCAACTCCCTCTCGTCGAACTCGCGGGCTCCGGCGAGTTTCCCCAAGATTTTGCCCGAATGAGTGCACTGCTTCTTGTAAACGGCGCGAATCAGATCAGACCGGACGGACGGGTTGAATTTCTTCTCCGGACTTCCATAATACACGGGGCACACGGACGCGCACGTACCGCACTTGGCGCATATCTCCATGTACAGCTTGAGAGCTTTCGGTCCTTTGTTGATTGCCGCAACGGCGTTCTCTACTTTTTCCTTGTTGCTCATTGCTATCTCCTCTTGATCAGGCTTTGGGTGAAGAAGATGCCGCCGAAGTGAAGAATCTTGGAAAACGGGATATACATGATCAAGACGATCGCCAGCAGGGCGTGCGTCAGGAACAGCCCGTTCTGCGGAACGGCCGGAGAAAACGTGATCAGCGACCTGGCCCAAACCCTCGTTTGTTCCAGCTCGAAATGCGGTCCGAAGCGCATCATGTTGCCGGTGAGAATGATCGCAATGATGAGCAGGAGGGCAAAGAAGTCGGGCAATCCGGATATCTCTTTGGCGCGTTGCAGGGTCACCCTCCGGATCAGCAGCATGATGCCCGTTGCCAGCAGAACCACTCCGGCGATCCCGCCGACGGTGTTCGACATCGCGGCGATCGCGTCCGCCGATAGTCCCATGGCCGCCAGAATGCGGTCGACGAGGCCGGTGAACACGCGCAGATGTCCGAGGAATACCAGCGCCAGCGTGGCGTGAAAGATCCACGCGAACATCCAGAGCACCCTGTCGCCTCGGAACAGGCCGGGGAAGAACACGGCTTCGGCCAGCACGGCTTTTATGGTGTTATCGCTTGCCGGAAACAGCGTCATCTTGCCGGGCTGGACTGTCCTGGACCACACGCGGAAGCGGTAGGTCATGCCGATGATAAAGGTAAGCGCGGCGATGCCAGGCAAGACTCCGCCCACGATGAATGCGTACGTACTCACAACGATCCTCCTGTGTAAGATGAAGCGTCTTCTATCAGAGACATCCATTCGGTCGAGGCAGCCCGGCCAGCCGGTACGCGCCGCGGGCCACTCCGCAGGGGAACAATGTGCATATCTCCTTTGAACTCATGCCGAGCGCTTTGCCGATTTTGACGATGGGAGGCCCCTCGCCATGCTCGCGGTAGTACTCACGGACGTAGTCGATGATTCTCCAGTGATCATCGCCGAGGGATCCGATATCGTTTCGCTCTGCAAGCTCGTGCGCAACGGCGCGCGTCCAGTTCGTCATTTCATGCAAGAAACCGTCGTTATCCAGCTCTTCCGAAGACAGCTCTCTCGAGATCATGAGTTCCCTCCAGACTGTCGACTCTACCGGCGTTCGCCGGCCGGTCCGAGACATTCGCCGCCGGCCGCGGGAAATCGCGGCCGGATTCCTATTGAATCTAGTTGGAGCTTCGAGACACCTTCAGCATATCCTCGATACAAGCCACGAGATCGCGGATAGAGAAGGGTCTTTGAATTCGAGCGAATATTTCCTTATCGCACTTGGAAGGGAACTCGCCTTCGTTAGCCGCCAGGATCAAACGTGTAAGCGGAATCCGCGGATCCTGGCTCAAATGCCTGCATATATCCCGGCTCAATCGCGGGCCGAGCGAACAATCGACGACTGCAAAATCCGGACGAAAGTCATTGACCAACGCCGAACATGTATATTCACAATCGGTGATCTCGAGATTGAAATCGTGTTCCTTGGCTTCCTTCTTCAAGGAGCCGGCCATTTTCTTATCGCTGCTTACGACCAGCACGTTCGTAGCCTGCTTGTGGACCATTCGGTAGTAGTCGCAATCCATGCAGCTTCCGCTGCAGAAGAGTTTGAGGTGTGGCGCGTCGGGGGCTAGTCTGGCGACCTCATAGCAACGTTGCGCGCGCAACTGATACGCAGCGCAGCTCCGGCAGCCTTCCGGTATCTTCCCATCGCCCTTGAATTCCCAGCAGTATCTGAACGCCCGGTGCCCGGAAGGGAAGTGTCCGGCATCGCCGTTCGAAGACGGTATGCTCAAAAGACGCTCGAGGTCGCGTTCATCGATGCGGTGATGCCCGCCTGCCGTCCGGTGAGCGGGAAGCAGGCCCGATCGAATCCATTTCAGAACCGTATCGGGTGTGACGGAGCAGTAGAGGGCCGCTTGGCCGGTAGTCAAGAATTTCGTACTCGATGCCACAGGGCGATTCCTTTCCTTTAGACTCTGTTCTTCACCTTCAGAGTGTAGGCGAGACAAGGCATAGAGTCAATAAGTATTTATCGAATTTCTCGGATTTATGGATTTATTAATTGGACGACTTTCTGGGCAATGCGCGGCTAAGCCATTGATAATATGCAGGCTGTGCTGATTATCCGCTTGACAAGTCGCATTTGTGAGCGGATGGTTATCATTATCAGCCTAAGGGAAGATTGGAAATGAAGCAGTCACCCAAGACGAGCACATTAGAGGGCAATAAGCGCCTGCGAGTCCCGTTGGCCGTTTTCGTCCTTGCCCTCGCGGTGCGGCTCATCTACCTCCTCCAGGCGTCGAAGAGCCCGGTGTTTCTCTTTCCTCTCGTGGATTCGAGTTCGTATGACGGTGCGGCCTGGCAGCTCGTTTCCCAGGGCACGATGCACGTCCAGTTCTTCTGGCAGGCGTTCTTCTATCCGATGTTTCTCGCAGTTGTGTACGAGATTGCCGGCCATTCGATCATAACCGTGAAACTGATCCAGGCGGTGCTGGGTTCGGCGGTCTGTGTCCTGGTCTACCTGCTGGGCATGCGTGTCTTCGGCCGGAGAACGGCGATAACGGCCGCCGTCGTGACGGCGCTCTACGGTCCGCTCGTATTCTTCGACGGCGAACTCCTCGCGGCCGGATGGGCGAGTCTGTGGGCGGTTTCTCTTATTCTGTTGTTCCTGGGCGCGCGGCGGGGACGAAGCCCGTGGATATTCCTGCTGCTGGGGATCTGCGGCGGGATGAGTATCATCACGCATGCGACCTTTCTCCCGTTCTTTGCGGCCGCCTGCGTCTGGCTCGCGGTTGTGATGCGCCGAGGCGCCCGCGGCCCGCGGAACGCCGGAGGCGGGCCGCGAAAGCCGATCGCCCGAGGCCCTCGGAACGTTGTCTTTTCCGGGGCGGTCGTCCTGACCGGATTCCTGCTCGTCGTCATTCCCGTCTCCATTCAGAGTTATCGCGTGACGGGCATATTCAGCCCTCTCGCCGAAACGGGCCCGCTCAATCTCTATATCGGAAACAACGCGGATCGTTCGGAGATCATGGCGATACGGCCGGGCGGCGAATGGGAGGACGTCATGCTCATGCCCGTGCGGGAAGGATTGAGAACCAAACGCGAGGCGCAACAGTATTTTCTCCGGCGGGTCGTCAATTATATTGCGGAGCGCCCAGGCCGTTTCGCGACGGGATTGGCCCGGAAGACCGTCCACTTTTTCTCGACGAGAGAACTGCCGAACAACACCGACGAATATTCAAACCGGGCGTACTCCCCGCTCTATGCGGCGCTCACGTGGAAGGCGCGCAATTTCGGTTTCCCGTTCGGAGCCCTGCTGCCGTTTGCCGTCCTTGGAATGATCCGCTGCCGGCGTTCGATCCCCGGCGTCGTCAA
>JACQXT010000133.1 GCA_016208665.1 Chitinivibrionia bacterium
GCCGATCTGCCCAAGCTCGTCACCGAGGCCATGACCAACATCGAGGCCGAGTTCGAGCCGCTCCAGAACGTGCTGCCCAAGGACTACGGCATCTTCGAGACCAAGGTGCTCGAAGACCTGATGCGCCTCTTCAACAGCGAGCAGATCAAGCAGGCCACCGGCGACGTCTTCGGCCGCATCTACGAGTACTTCCTCGCCAAGTTCTCGATCCAGAAGGCCCACGACAACGGCGAGTTCTTTACGCCGTCCTCGCTCGTGCAGACCATCGTCAACGTCATCGAGCCGAACCATGGGATCGTCGCCGATCTCGCCGTCGGCTCAGCGGGCATGTTCGTGCAGTCCAGCCACTTCATCGAGCACGAGGGCGGCGACACGGCGAAGAAGGTCATCTTCTACGGCCAGGAGAAGAACCGCGACACCATCCGCATCGCCAAGATGAACCTCGCCGTCCACGGGCTGGAGGGGAAGATCGCCGAGGCCATCACCTACTACCAGGACGAGCACACGCTTGCCGGCAGGTGCGACTTCGTGATGGCCAACCCGCCCTTCAACGTGGACCAGGTGGACGCCGAGCGCATCAAGACCGACCCGCGCCTGCCCTTCGGCCTGCCGGGGGTGAACAAGCAGAAGAAGGTCGGCAACGGCAACTACCTCTGGATCTCCTACTTCTGGAGCTACCTGAACGAGAAGGGCCGCGCCGGCTTCGTCATGTCCTCGCAGGCCTCGAGCGCCGGGCACGGCGAGAAGGAGGTGCGCCGCAAGATCGTCCAGACCGGCGACGTGGATGTGATGATCTCCATCCGCTCCAACTTCTTCTACACCCGCACCGTCCCCTGCGAGCTATGGTTCTTCGACCGCGCCAAGGGGCTGTCCTTCCCCCCGTCCCCGGGAGTATTCGACGGCACCAAGGGTTCGTCCCCCTCGCCCCCAGCGGGGGAGAGGGCCAGGGTGAGGGGTTCCGACACCGTCCTGATGCTCGACGCGCGCAACGTCTACCGCAAGGTTACGCGCAAGATCTATGACTTCTCTCCGGAGCAGATGAAGAACCTCGCGGCAATAATCTGGCTCTATCGCGGCCAGCAGGCGCGCTTCCTGGCGCTGGTGCGGGACTATTTGGAACAGGTCTGCACGGAAAGCGCAGCGATTCCGGCAGTACTCGACGTCTTCGACGCAACACTGGTCGATTTGCGTCAGCGCTTCGATCCGCTCACCAAGGCCGTGAAAAAGCACACAGACCTCGCCGCAGAGAAAAAGCAGGCGTTCGCCGTTGCCGCCGCCGAATTGCGAGACGCAGCCGCGCCCTACGAGACTGATCGCGCCAAGCTGCAAAAAGCGCTCGGTTCACTCCGGATGAATCAATCCGCCACCGTTCGTCCTGAGCCAGTCGAAGGACGAAACATGAATAGTCCCAAGAGCCCCAACCCATTCCCGGAAACGAACGCCAAACAACACGCCGCCCGCCAAGCCTTCGATCCCATCGCCGAAAAGATCCGCGGCCTCATCAAGCAGGTGGATCTGCTCTACAAGCTGACCGCCCGCGTTGCAGAACTCGCCGGCTCGCTGACGCCCGGCGACATGACCCCCTCGCCCCCCGCGGGAGAGGGCCGGGGTGAGGGGGTGCCCTACGACCGCCGCGCCGCCGGCAAGCTGATAAAGCAACTCGACGAGCAGCGCAAAGCCGCCGTCGAACAACTCAAACTCGCAGCGTACTTCCATCGTCAGGTAGCCTGGCTACAGGACCGTTTCCCCAAGGCCGAACTCGAAGCCGTCCCGGGCTTGGTGAAGCTGGTAGATCGCGCGGAGATCGAAGCCGCCGACTGGAGCCTCACACCCGGCCGCTACGTAGGCGTCGCCCCGCCGGAGGTGGACGAGGACTTCGACTTCGAGCAAACCCTGCGCGACATCCACACCGAGCTGGCCGACCTGAACAAGGAGGCGGCGGGGCTGGCTGAGAAGATTCAGGCCAACTTCGAGGAGTTGGGGATATGAGCAGAGACATCAAGCATTTGCCCGAGGATTACGCCGCTTTGTTGGCCGAAGTTAAAGAACGTGTTCGTTCCGCCCAGTATAACGCCCTCAAGGCAGTTAATAAGGAATTGGTAGGTCTTTGCTGGGACATCGGACGGATAATTGTCGTGCGTCAGTCCAATGCCGAGCACGGTGCCGCCATTGCCGAGCGTTTGGCCGAAGACCTACGGCGCGAGTTTCCCGGCGTGGGCGGTTTTTCTCGCAGAAATATCTTCTATATGCGGGAATTCTATCTGGCCTACCTTGATCTGCCAAAAGTGCAACCACTGGTTGCACAAATCGGTTGGGCCCACAACCTGATTGTTTTGCAGCGCTGCAAGGACCCACTCGAACGTGAGTTCTACATCCGAATGACCCGGAAGTTCGGCTGGACCAAGAACGTGCTTATCCACCAGATCGAAAACCAGAGCTACGAGAAGACCTTGCTTGGTCAGACCAGTTTCGATCGCACACTGACACTGGAGCTTCGAGCCCATTCCAAATTGGAGGTCCGGGACGAATACACCTTCGACTTTCTCGAACTCGGAGAGGAACACAGCGAGCGTGAATTGGAACGGGCAATCATCGCCCGCATCGAGCAATTCCTCCGCGCCATGGGCGGCCTGTTCGCGTTTATGGGCATATTGTTCCACCGCCGCCTGAAATGCCTCGTGGCTATCGAGTTGAAGGTCGGCAAATTTCAGCCCGAGTTCGTCGGCAAGATGCAGTTTTACCTGACCGCCCTCGACCGGCAGGTGCGTGAGAAAGGCGAAAACCCCTCTATCGGCATCATCCTGTGCAAGGAGAAGAAGCGCACCGTGGTGGAATACGCCCTTTACAACGCCCACAAACCAATCGGTGTCGCCACCTACCGCACAGTCAAGCGCCTCCCTAAGGAACTCAAGGGCATGCTCCCCGCGCCGGAAGAGATCGCCAAACTGCTGGAAGGGGTGACGTGAGTACGCTCAAGCGGTTGCGTGCCACCTACACCGAGCTGTCCGTGTTCAACAAGGAAGCGACGGATCCGGCGGTGATGATTCAGGAGTACTTCGTGGAGTTGTGGGAATGAGTGCAATGCAGCTCCAATATTTGCGGGCCAATGGTGGTCGATTCACCCAATGTTGGTGGGGATGAATGCGAACAACGGTTGCGGAATTGGCAAGGGCGGAGGCCTCGGTTTCCGTCTCCTCCGGACTCGTATGACTGCAATTGGCTGGCAACCGAGGACGCTTGGGAGTTGTGCGACGTTTCTATCCGGCGGAACGCCCAGCAAGAGCCGGAGCGGCGCGCGTTGGCGCAGTTGGTACGATCCGAGGTGGTTGTCATGCAAGGGCTAAGAAACGGCGCCCGATATCACTTGAGGGAAAAGTAATGATCGGGGCAATTTGGATCAAGAGCGGGCGAATCCGGTCCGTTCGACCGCCAAAGCGATCCAAAGCAAGCCGGGAAGCTATCGTAACCACCGGTAGCCACTACGTTTTCTTCTGGGAACGGCTTCGACGAATGATCTAAATCTGAGCCAAATGATCGAGCCAAAGCAGCCATGGCCACCCGAGAAAAAGGAATGAGCGGGGAGATATCCGTATGACCGGCGACAAGAAGATCGTCATTATCGCCGGTCCCAATGGTGCGGGAAAGACCACATTCGCTCGCGAGTTTTTGCCCAACGAGGCCGCTGTCCGATTTTCGTGAACGCCGACCTGATTGCCGCCGGTCTTTCGCCCTTTCAGCCTCAGGCGGGAACGTTCCGTGCCGGACGGCTGATGCTGGAGGAGATCACGCGGCATGCCGCCGAAGGTCGCAGTTTTGCCTTCGAGACGACTTTGTCCGGCCGGACCTGTCTGCCAATGATTTCCGCTTGGCGCGCGTCGGGCTTCACAGTAAAGCTGATCTTCCTGTCGCTGGTCACCATGGCCGGGATACGCAAGAGCGATGAGGGTCGCACAGGGAGGACACGATGTGCCCCCTGAAACTATCCGGCGCCGCTTCGCGAGCGGAATGCGCAATTTTCTCGACGGCTATCGCCAACAGGTAGATTATTGGCGATGGTTTGACAACGGTGGCGATGTGCCGTTACTAATGGAGGAGGGATCCAACCCATGAGTAAGCAACCCGTTTCCCGTTTGCCGGATGCCGATATGCAGGCAGCGCCGGCCGCGTTGCTCCGGGCTGCCCGGCGTGCGCGGGAGATTGCGCGACAGACCGGCACCGCGGTGGTGGTAATGCGCGACGGCAAGCTGGTCAAGGAACGTCCGGTGGCTGAAGCCGGCGTCGCCGGGGCCGTCAGCGAGTTGAGCGAGAATGTCCCTAACCGACGGAGAACATAAGGGACAAAGTGGCGGGGAATTGTCATGAGGCAAACCCGCTTCACTCCAAAGTTGTTTTCCAACCTGTTGAATTGTCGAGATATTTATAAAGGACACGGCCTGGGAATGTCCTTTATGAGCCGGCGATTGTCCAATAGTAGGTAGCCGATGGCCGGCTGGGACGCTGCCGCCCTTTACCCTTTGGGTGAAGATATATCTTGACTTCGGAAATGCCGGGAGTAGATTGTCTTTACCTCATGGGTGAAGATGCTGTGACAGGAGCGCAGGATCCTCGTGGAAGTCAGGTTCCGGACACGAACGCTGCAGAAACAGTACGAGGTGTCCGCGGAGGCCATTCAGGCCTACGGTGAGCCGGTCGCACGCAAATACATCTTGCGAGTAGGCATCATCAAAAGCGCCCGGGACATCGAGGAATTGAAGCGAATGCCCAGCCTCCGATGCCACGCACTCAAGGGTGACCGAAAAGGATTCTGGGCGATCAACCTGACAGGGTTTCATCGGCTGATCTTCACCCTGGAAGGCAAGCGGCTCGAAATTACACGTATCGAGGAGGTGAGCAAACATTATGACGACTGAGATGGCGATTCACTCCGATCTGGCAATTCCTCCCGGAGAATATCTAGAGGAGGTCATCGATGAGCTTGGGATGACCAAGGACGAGTTGGCCACGCGGATGGCCCGACCGGCCTCCAAGCTGAGCCCGATCTTCAAGGGCGACAAGGCCATTACTCCAGATACGGCATTGCAGCTGGAGAAGGTTGTTGGCGTGCCTGCGCACATCTGGCTGGGGTTGGAGAGCGAGTACCGTCTCACCCTGGCCCGGCAACAGGCGGCCGGCGAACAGGTGGGCCGGCAACAAGAGAC
>JACQXT010000134.1 GCA_016208665.1 Chitinivibrionia bacterium
CAAACACGATTAAGTGCATTAACCGGAATCCCGACAGGTGGTTATACATTTTTGAAATGATAGACGCCGAACTCCGGAAAGGCTCGAAGTAGCAGAACGATCCAGGGAAGGGCGTCAGGCTCTTTTCCCATTATCCCGCCGGCGGCCCGAAGCGGGCCGGAATGGATCAGAGCACCCCGGGAGCGATGCCGGAACATCTGCTTATATCAAGCACGACCACGAAAATCATCAGCACGATCAGAAGAATAAAGCCGGCCTGCGTCAGCACTTCCCGGATCCGATCCTTGACTTTGCGCCGGGTGATCCCTTCGATGCCGAAGAAGAAGAGGTGCCCTCCGTCGAAGGGCAGGATCGGGAGCAGGTTGAAGATGAAGAGGTTGATGTTGAAGAACGCCAGAAAATAGAGCAGGTAATTGATGCCCCACCTCGCCATGTCGCCGGCCATCTGGGTGATAAGAATCGGTCCGCCGAGCGAGTCTATTCCGGCTTTTCCCGTGAAGAGCATTTTCATGAAGCCGAGAATTTCTCTGATCATGCCGTTCGCCGCAAGGAATCCCATATGCGCCGCATGCAGAAAACCCACCGGTATGTTTTCATAGTACGGGCCGACGCCGATTTGGCCGACTACTTCCGTTTCCGTCTTGCTGCCTTCCTTGAGTACTTTCTTCGCCTCCGGCACCAGCGTGTCTTCACGAGCCGCCGCATCCATACGCCATGATATGTGAAGGGGAACCTCGGGGCTGTTGTGGATGATTCGTTCTATGTCATAGTAGCTGTTTACCAACGTGTCGTTTATGGCTTCAATGACCGCGCCTCTGGCCATGCCTGCGCGGTGCGCCGGCGAACCCCGTTTGACCACTCCGATGCGGGCGGGGATGCCCGGGGATATGCCCAGTGTGATCATGTTGTTTTCCACCCTGCTCTTGAAATCGACGTCCAGCTCATCGCCGCCGCGGCGAAGCCGAAGCACCTTTACGCTGTCCTCGTCCGCCACCAAGGCGTTCAGAAGCTCGTCCCAGTTCGATACGAATGTCCCATCGACAGTCAGGATCGTGTCGTACTTCATGAGGCCGACCGAATCGGCCGGCGATCCCTTCTCAACCTCGCCGATGGTCGTCGTCGGAACAACCTGCATCCCCTGGGAGTAATAGGTGAATATGTAGATCAGGACGGCCACGACATAATTCATGGCGGGGCCGGCCAGAACCACGGCGCTCTTGACCAATCCCCGCTTGTTCCGGAAGTGAAGCGACGGATCGATGGCGCTGTCCGGAATCTCGTCCGGATCCGGCTTCTTCTTTGCGGCCTTCCCTTCGGACTCCGGCGTGTCGCCGGCGAACTGCACGTATCCTCCGAATGGAAGGGCGGATATCGCGTAGACCGTTTCCCCGATCCGTTTCTTCAATATCTTGCGCCCGAATCCTATTGAAAACGTATTGACGTAGATGCCCAGCAGTTTCGCGACCGCGAAGTGCCCGATCTCATGAACGAGGATGACGACGCTCAGCACAAAAACGCCTGCGAGGCATGATGAGCAACTCCCGTATGAATGCGCGGCCGAATCGGACGCTTATTGCAAGCAATATTTGTTCCTGATACGCTCCCTCGCCTCTCGATCCGTATCGATAATATCCTCAAGAGACGAAAGATTCCTGTATGGAACTTCGTCCAGTGCATATCGGACGATGGAGTGAATATCGGCGAAGGAAACGGCGCCGTCCAAGAAATACGATACCGCCTCCTCGTTCGCCGAATTGAGTACGGCCGGCCGGTTTCCTCCCGCCCGCGCCGCTTCGAACGCCAACCCAAGGCACGGATACCGGGATGCATCCACCCGTTCGAAGCACAGGGGCGGAAATTCCGCAATGGTGCTGGGCGCCAGGTCGGTGGCGATCATCCGCGGGTACGAGAGGGCGTGCAGGATCGGCAGCTTCATGTCCGGAATGCTCATCTGGGCGATGATCGAT
Source organism: Chitinivibrionia bacterium (assembly GCA_016208665.1). Taxonomy (GTDB): domain Bacteria; phylum Krumholzibacteriota; class Krumholzibacteriia; order WVZY01; family WVZY01; genus JACQXT01. Next base: position 1,968 of record JACQXT010000134.1, read on the forward strand.
CCGTTCTTGAACTCGACCAGCGAGTGAACGGTCGATTGCGGGTGGATGAGAACCTCGATCCTCTCGTACGGCACATCGAACAGCCAATGAGCCTCGATGACCTCGAGCCCCTTATTGAGCATCGTCGCGCTATCGACGGTGATCTTGTCCCCCATTTTCCATGTGGGATGCGACAGCACTTCCTCGATGTTCGCCGCCGCCAGCTCGTGGATCGGCTTATCTCTGAGCGACCCTCCCGAAGCGGTGATATAGACTCGCCTGACATCGGCCACGGAATGTCCCGCGAGACACTGGCTGATGGCCACATGTTCGCTGTCGATCGGTATGATGCCCGCCCCGCTCCTTCGCGAGGCCGCGACGAGGATCTCGCCTCCCGCGACAATCGATTCCTTGTTCGCCATTGCGACCGGCACGCCGCTTTCGAGCGCTTCGAGGGTGGGTTTGAGCCCGATGAATCCGACCAGGCAGTTGACGAGAAGATCGGGCCGCGCTTCATCGATGAGGCGCCGGATGCCGTCTTCGCCGAACCCCACGCACCTTCCGCGATGCGTTGGATCCGCCGGCGCGAGCAACATCATGGATTCCCGGTTGCCGACGGCAAAGAGCGCATCCGGGAATCGCCCGCGCTGCCGCTCGAGCAGCGGCACGTTGCTTCCCGCGGAAAAGCCGACCACGTCGAATTCATCTCCGTGGTGGGCCGCAACTTCGAGAGTGTTTGTTCCGACCGAACCCGTCGAGCCGAGCACGACAATGCGTTTCATAGTTTCGTTCCGCAACGAATCGAACCCATTAGAATACCACGTACTTCAGAAAGTAATATATGAACGGCGCCGAAAAAAGCAAGCCGTCGAATCTGTCGAGCACGCCCCCGTGGCCGGGAATCGTTGAGGACGCATCCTTGAGCGACGCATCCCGTTTGATCATTGACTCGAACAGATCGCCCAACTGCGCAACCACGCCGCCGGAGACGCCCAGAACCAGGGCATGCCAGAGCTGGAGGTAGGGCGCAAATGTCGCCCGCGCAATCAGCGCCCCCGCGACCGAAGCGGCAAGCCCCGCGATCGACCCCTCCCATGTCTTCTTTCCGGAGACGCGGGGCAGGAGCGGCCTCCTGCCGATCAAAACGCCGACAATATACGCCATGGTGTCTCCGGACCAGGTCACCAGGTATACGAGAAAAACGAAAGAACTGCCGAGCTCGTATTCCCGGCCGATGCTGATCGGCAGCTCCCTCAGCAGAAGCAGGTGCGAGGCGAGGTATGAGACATACATGATGCCGAGAATAGTCGTGGCAATGTGATAGATCGCGCTCGTCCCGTCTTTTCTCGTGAGCTCCAAACCCATCAGCGTCATCAGCATCAGCGTCAGAAACAGATTCGCGTACACCCCGTTCCTGAAGAAGAAATACCATGAGAGCGCCAGGGCGCAGACGAGGCCGATGGCCTTGTAGGGCCTGATGCCCTTGAGCTCCATCATCTTATAAAATTCCCAGGTGCCGATGAGAATGATGATATCGACGAGCGCCAGGTAATGATATCCGCCCCGCATGGTAATGATGATGAAGCACGGAATGAAAAAAATCGAGGCGGCAATCCGGAGGAGGAAGGATGAACTCGCGAAGGATCGAACTGCGGTGTTTCGTGGAGCTTCCATGATCGCTCAGGTAATGAGCCCGAACCTCCGTTCCCTGCTTTGAAAATCCTGGATGCTCTCGATAAGATCCTTGGCCCGAAAATCCGGCCAGAGCTTCGTGGTCACATAGATCTCCGTATAGGCGAGCTGCCACAGCAGGAAATTCGAGACGCGCATTTCACCGCTCGTGCGTATGAGAAGGTCGGGGTCCGGCAGGGTCGGATCGTACAGGAACTTCGAGAAGACGAGGTCGTCGACCGCCTCGGGAGACAGCGCGCCGGCGGCGACCTCGGCGGATATGCGCCGCACCGCGTCGATGATCTCGGCGCGCCCGCCGTAGCTCAGCGCAAGGGTCAGGACAAGCCTCGTGTTATTCTTGAGGTGATCGATCGCCTCCCGGAGCGCGTCCCCGGTGTCGGGAGGCAGGATATCCAGCCGCCCGATCGCCCTGAGCTGCACGCCGTTGCCGTCGAGCTCGCGCAGCTCTTCCTTGAGAACGCGCTTGAAGAACGTCATCAAGCCCCGGACTTCGCTCTTCGGCCGCTGCCAATTCTCGAGAGAGAACGCGTACAGCGTCAGGTACGGGATGCCGATTTTTGCCGCGGTTCTCACCACCGCGCGAACCGATTCGCGCCCTGCGCGATGGCCGGCGAGCCTGGGCAGCCGCCGCTTTGTGGCCCACCTGCCGTTGCCATCCATGATGATGGCCACATGAGCGGGAAGGTTGCTCGATGCTCTGAGCCTGCTGATGCGATTCTCGATCTCTTGAGTCATGTAGAAAACCGGAGCGGGGGTGAATACGACGATTACGCCGTGCCTGCCGGCCGGACGCGAACGGAAGAGATGCTAGATCTTCTAGATCTCCATGATTTCCTTTTCCTTCACGTGCACTATCTCATCGACCTTCTTGATGAACGCGTCGGTAATTCTCTGGACGTCATCCTGCTTGCCGTGCATTTCATCTTCGGAAATCGTGTGCTCCTTTTCCAGCTTCTTGATCCGCTCGTTCGAATCCCTGCGGACGTTCCGGAGGGCGACTTTGGAATCCTCCGCCATGCGCTTGGTCACCTTGACGAGGTCTCTGCGGCGCTCTTCCGTGAGAGGCGGAATCGGGAGCCTGATCAGCGTCCCGTCGCTCTGCGGATTGAGCCCCAAGTCCGACGCCAAAATGGCCTTTTCAACTTCCGACACGATGCTCTTGTCCCACGGCTGGATTGTGATGAGGCGGGGGTCGGGAACCGAGATGTTGGCAACTTGTTTCAATGGAACCGGCTGGCCGTAGTAATTGACCTTGATCGAGTCCAAGAGGGCGGGATTGGCTTTTCCGGTCCGAATGCCCGACAGTTCGTGCCGCAGATTGTCGAGCGTTTTTTCCATCGAATCGTTCATGCGTTTCATGATTTCGTCTAACACGGCAATTCCCCCTGTTCAAGAGACAATTGTTCCCACCTGTTCACCGCGCAGCAATCGTAACAGATTATGTTCGACGTTGATATTGAAAACATGTATCGGGAGAGAGTTCTCCATGCAGAGAGAGACGGCGGTGGCATCCATGACCCGCAGGCCCCGGTTTAAGACATCGATGTAGCCGAGAGATTCGAACTTCTTGAAATTCGCATTTGCTACGGGATCGCCTTCGTACACGCCGTCGACTTTGGTCCCTTTCAGGACCGCCTCCGCTTCGATCTCGATGGCCCGAAGCGCGGCGGCCGTGTCGGTCGTGAAGTAGGGATTGCCGGTGCCGCCGGCGAAGATGACGACCCTCCCCTTCTCGATATGGCGGATGGCGCGCCTGCGAATGTACGGCTCCGCGAGCTGCTCCATTTTGATGGCCGTCAGGACGCGCGTTTGAACGCCTTCGCTTTCGAGGACATTCTGGAGGGCCAGGGCATTGATGACGGTTGCGAGCATACCCATGTAGTCGGCGCTGACCCGGTCCATGCCGGCTTCGCTGGCGTGCTGGCCGCGAAAGATGTTTCCTCCGCCGACGACGAGTCCGAGTTCCGCTCCGTGTTGCTTGACGAGGGCGATCTCTTTCGATAGTGACTTCAGCTTGCCGAAATTCAATCCCTCGGTCTTGGCCCCCGCGAGGATCTCGCCGCTTACTTTGAGTAGAACCCGCCGGTATCTGAGTTCCGACAACGGTCTCTTCCTTCCGTCTATTGACCCAGTTGGAAGCGTGCAAACCGCGCTATTCTGACGTTCTCGCCGATCTTTGCAATGAGCTCCGTGAGCAAATCGCCGACCTTCTTGTCGTTATCCCGGATGTACGTCTGATCCACGAGACAGTTCTCGGAAAAGAACTTCTCCATCCGCCCCGCGATGATCTTCTCCATCACGTGGTCCGGTTTCTTTTCCTCCATGACCTGCTTCTTCAGAAACTCGCGTTCCTTCTCGATCGCTTCCGGCTCGAGATCCTCCCTGCCGACCGCGAGCGGAGCCGATGCGGCTATTTGCATGGCGATGTGTTTGGCGAAAAGCTGAAAATCCTCCGTTTTTGCGGCGAAATCGGTCTCGCAATTCACCTCGAGAAGAACGCCGATCCGGTTTCCGGGATGAATATACGAAACGACAAGGCCTTCGCCGGTCGCTCTTCCCGATTTCTTCTGGGCTTTGGCAAGGCCTTTCAATCTCAGAAATTCCATGGCCTTATCCATGTCTCCACCGCATTCTTCGAGGGCTCTCTTGCAATCCATGAATCCCGCGCCGGTCCGGCCGCGCAGATCTTTGACCAGTGTTGCTGATATCTCCATTGCTACCTCCGCCTATTCGGCTTCCCCTTTTTCACTCTTCTTTTCTCTATTTTGTTCCTTCTGTATTTCCCGCTCCGCCGGTTGCACCGTTACGTGTCCGGTTGCCGCGGGTTCGTCCTTCTTGGTTTCTTTCTTGATTGCTTTCCTGCCGTCCCGTTCCCTTTCTCGCGCCCGCGGCTTCTCTTTTTTCTTTTCTCTCGCCTTTCCTGCGTCCTGCTGTTCGCCCTGTTCCGCCTGTTCCATCGCTTTGGCTTGTTCGAGCACTGCGGCTTCCCTGCCCTCGAGGTATTTTGCTCTGCCTTCGACAACCATGTCGGCGACACACTTGCAGAACAGCCTGATGGCCCGCATCGCGTCGTCGTTCGCCGGTATCGGATAGTCCACTTCGTCCGGATCGGCGTTCGTATCGACGAGCCCGACGATAGGTATCTTCAATTTGCGCGCTTCTTTGACTGCGTTGACTTCCTTCGTGGTGTCGACGATGAAGAGCAACCCCGGCAGGGACGACATGCTTCGCACGCCGCTCAGCGTTTTGAGCAGCTTATCCTTCTCTTTTCTCAGCTTGAGAACTTCTTTTTTTGAAAACTGCTCGATGCGCCCGTCCTCTTCGATCGCCTCGAGGTATTCGAGCTTGACCAAACTCCGGCGCACGGTTTCGTAATTGGTGAGAGTTCCGCCGAGCCACCGTTCGGTTACATAGGGCATGCCTGCGCGCTCGGCTTCCTCCTTGACCGCCGTTTTCGCCTGCATCTTGGTTCCGAGGAACAGAACAGCCTTGCCCTGCTCGGCGATGTTCCGCACCGCTTCTTCCGCCGTGTGCAGGGAGACCAGCGTTTTTTGCAGATCGATGATGTGGATGCTGTTCTTCTCCATAAAAATATAGGGCTTCATTTTCGGATTCCAACGCTTGGTTTGGTGACCGAAATGAACCCCCGCTTCCAAGAGATCCTTGAGCATGATATCACCCATATGTGCTTCATCCTTCTGGTTGAGCCACCACTGCTTCAGCTGCCGACCCCGTAATGACCGGGGGCACCAGGGCAGCTGACGTGACGCAGTGTGAGTAATCGCCTGCACGCCCGGCCGACGGCGCATGCGTGCGAGGTAGCGTCGCCGAGGGCGGCGCGGATAAGATTAACGCTTGGAGAATTGAAACCGTTTTCTTCTGCCTGCGAGTCCGTATTTCTTTCGCTCTTTGGAGCGCGAGTCTCTCGTCAACAACCCCTTCGACCTCAGCATGCCGTGAATGCTCTCGTTGGCTTTCACGAGAGCCCTGGCGATACCGAGTTGAAGAGCGCCGGCCTGGCCTGCGATGCCTCCGCCGCGCACGGTTGCCTGAATGTCGAACTTGCCGAGCGCATCCGAGACCTCGAGCGGATGGCGAACCTGCATGACGAGCGTTTCCCGTCTGAGGTAATCCACGAGTTCCTTGCCGTTCACGATCGTCTTGCCTGAACCCGGTCTCAAATAGACACGTGCAACAGATTCTTTCCTTCGTCCAATCGCTGAATAATACGGTTTTTCCATACGTTGATTTCCTCTGAACACCGATTACCGGCCGGAAGGAATCGGATCCATCCGGCCGCATTTTCTAGAGATTTAATCCCAGTTCCTTGGGTTTCTGCGCTTTATGGGGATGCAGGGCTCCGCTGTAAACCTTCAGTTTCTTCAGGAGTTTTCTTCCCAGCCGGTTATGCGGCAGCATACCCCGCACCGCATGCGCCACGACCTTCGCGGGATCCTTTTTCATGGCTTCCTGAAGCGTCGTTACCTTCAGTCCGCCCTGATAGCCCGAGTACCTGTAGTAGAGCTTCTTCTGGCGTTTCCCGCCCGTAAGCTGCACCTTCTCGGCATTTACGACGATGACATGATCACCGAGATCGAGGTGGGGCGAATAGGTCGGCTTGTGTTTTCCGCGCAGCACGACGGCGATTTCCGATGCCATTCTTCCGAGGGGTTTTCCCGCCGCATCGACGATGTGCCATTCCTGAACAATGTCATCCGCTTTTACTGTGTGAGTTTTCATAGCTTGAAACCGTTCTACCTCTGCAAACACTACGAGCACTCCGAATGCAGTGCTCGGCTGAATTGTTACACCATTGCGTCTGATTTTTTATAAAGTCCTATCTATATAACAGTTATAAATCTCCGAAGTCAAGAGAAAAAGTTCCGGCGCGGCGTATTCCGCGTCCGGCACGAATCGAGGCGCGCGCCTTCTAGTTCGAGCGACCTATTTCTGCTCATCAAACGCTCCCCTTCTTTTAACGAATAGCTGCCCTCTTGCGGAGCAAATTGTTGCAACTTGTTATATTATATATAATTAGGCTGTAGTTGGGCGTCGCCGCGCCTTAGCGGAGCAGCCTGAGCATGTCATCGGCGGATGTCACCGGCAAGCCGCAGGAGCGATTCCGGCACACATAGGCCGTCGCCTTGCCGTCGACGATCGAGAGCTCCTTCGTGAACGGAGCGATGTTTTCCAGCCGGATGGACTCATTGTCTCTCTTGAATAGGACCACCATGGAGGGGTGATACCATTCGTTCAAGGCCTCGATCATGGCTCGGGCGCCGGCCTCGTCGTTTCCGCCGAGAACCACGACCTCGTACGCGGGACCCAGGAGGTAATCGAGGGATGCAAGGAAGAACGCGCATGCCGCCGGATTCTGCTCGACGAATTGCGAGTACAGATCTGCCATCCTGTCGGCGCTCCTCTCCGTTTCCGCATCGGCCGTCATTCGGCCGAGACGGAGCATGGCGAGCATCGCAACAGAATTGCCCGAAGGAATCGCCCCGTCATAGAGCGCCTTATCGCGGATAATGAGCCGCTCGCCGTTTCTTGACGTGAAGAAGAACCCTCCGTCCGACTCATCCCAGAAGTCTGCGAAGAATCTCTTCTGGATATCCAGAGCCGTCTCGAGATATTCGACTTGAAAAGTCGCCTCGTAGAGCTCGACCAGCCCCCAGATGAAGAACGCATAGTCGTCGACCGTAGCGGGAATGTCCGCGTCGCCGTCCCTGAAACGGTGGAACAAACCGCCGTTTTCGCACCGCATATTTTCAAGAATGAAGGCGGCGGAGCGCCGCGCGGCATCCGCATAGACGGGCGCGCCGCATGTTCGCGCAGCACGGGCGAAGGCGGCGATCATCAGCCCGTTCCAGTCCGTCAGGATCTTGTCGTCCTTGGCAGGATGCGCCCGCGACTCGCGGCGATCGTAGAGCTTCTTCCGCACGGGCTCCCATCGCTCCCGAAGTTCATGGTCCGGGGCATGCCCCCCGCCGGCGCCGGAGAGCGTTTCCCTCTTCATATGAAACAGGTTGAATCCGCTCCGCCGTCCGGCCGCTTCTTCGCGAACGTTGCCGTCCTCTCCGAGATCGAATATCGCGCGTGCGATCGCAATCTCTCCGGCGTCGAGCACATTCGCCAATTCTTCCATGGACCACACGTAGAATCCGCCTTCCTGCCCATCGCTGTCCGCATCCTCCGCGCTGTAGAAGGCGCCTGAAGGAGCAGTCATGTCGCGAAGGACATAACCGAGTATTTCCTCCGCCGTGGTCCGGTATTCCGGATCGCCGGTCGCCTGAAACCCTTCGAGATACGCGAGCGTCAACAACGCCTGGTCATAGAGCATCTTCTCGAAGTGCGGCAGGCGCCACTCAGCATCGGTCGAATAGCGGTGAAAACCGAATCCGATATGATCGAAGACGCCGCCTCCGCGCATGTTTCTCAGCGTCGTTTCAACCATGGAGAGCGCCGTCCGTTCGCCCGTACGCTTCCAGTACCGGAGCAGAAACAGGAGATTGTGCGGAGTGGGAAACTTCGGCGCCGTTCCGAATCCGCCGTGTTCGCCGTCGTAATGCCGAACGAGGATCTCATATGCGCGGTCCAGCGCCGCGCGATCGATCGTCCCTCCGGCGGGTGCGGCGCTTTCCGCCGCGAGCGTCCGCGCGATTCGCTCCGCCGATTCTTGTATCTCCCTCTGCTTCTCCCGCCATAGCTCCCGAATCCGCGGGATGAGCGAGAGCAGACCCGCCCTCCCGTACCGATCCTCCTTCGGAACATAGGTAGCGGCGAAAAACGGCTTCGCCTCGTAAGTCATGAGTATCGAGAGAGGCCATCCGCCGGAGCCGGTGATCATCTGGCAGGCCTTCATGTAGACATGATCGACATCGGGGCGTTCTTCCCTGTCGACTTTCACGCATACGAACGCTTCGTTCAGCAGCGCGGCGACGCCGTCATCTTCGAAGGACTC
>JACQXT010000051.1:0-1268 GCA_016208665.1 Chitinivibrionia bacterium
GTGTGTACCTCCCCAATCTCACGGCGGGTTGTCCCATGGCGGCGATGGCGGCGGTGGACGATGTCGAAATCGCCTGGCAGGCGCTCGGCGGCGCCGTCGGCTTCGATGGGATAGTGCCCGTTACGTACATGAACTCCGCCGCGGATATCAAGGCGTGTTGCGGCGCGCGCGGAGGGGCGGTGTGCACCTCGTCGAATGCGCGCACGGTGTTCGCGTGGGCGCTCGAATCGGGGAAACGGGTGCTGTTCATGCCCGACGAGCATCTCGGCAGGAATACGGCGAATGCGCTCGGCATCGCCGAAGACCGCCTGGCTCTGTGGAATCCCAAGCTGGCCGGCGGAGGCGCATCGCGCGCGGAACTCGAGCGCGCCCGCGTCATCCTGTGGAAAGGGTTCTGCCACGTGCACACGCATTTCACGGTCGAACACGTGCGCGAGATGCGCGCGCTCCATCCCGGCGCCTCAGTCATCGTGCATCCCGAGTGCAGCCGGAAAGTCGTCGCGGAGGCGGACGCGAACGGCTCGACGGAGTTCATCGTGCGGAGCGTCGAGAATGCGCCCAGCGGGGCCGTGCTCGTGATCGGCACCGAAGTGAACCTCGTGACGCGGCTTGCCCACGAGCATCCCGATAAGACCGTCCTGCCCCTCTCCCGGTCGCTCTGCCCCAACATGTTCAGAATAACCCCGGGAGCCCTCCTCTATACTCTGCAGAATCTGGATGGGATTGCAGCTCTCGAGCAGGCCGCGAGGACCCGGAGCCGGAGCGCCACCATCACGCTGCCCAAGCCCCACCACACCGCCCGCAAACCCGCCTACCTCAGCACCCGATACCGCAAGAACACTTCGTCTTTTATTCTCCGGCAAGAGACCAGCTCCAGGCGCACGCGCGCATGAGCGAGAAAGCCCTGCCCGTCGACCACCGTCGGCGCGCCCGAGCCGCCTATGACGAACGGCGTAACCGTGATATAGATCTCGTCCACGAGCCGCGCCTTTATGAAGGAGTGATTGAGCGCGCCGCCTCCTTCGACGAGGATTCTCCGCACGCCCCGCCGCCCCAGATATTCCACCACTCGCTTGGGCGAAACGGTCTTCGAGGGAAAAACGACGACGGATGCACAGCGTTCCGCGCGCCGGATCCTCTCAGGGCTCGCCGCGCGGGTCGTGAACACGAGCTTCTCCGTGCCGGGCTGGCGAAAGAGCGGCTTTGAGAGCGGGATATCGAGCGTATTGCTCAAGATCACGTTTATCGGCTGCGCCGAAGCGGCGCGC
>JACQXT010000051.1:1322-8709 GCA_016208665.1 Chitinivibrionia bacterium
CGCTCCGGGGCCCCGTCCGGCGCTCGAACGACGAGCGGATATCCGTCCGCGCGCACCGTGCCCGAGCCGACGATCACCGCGTCGGCGCCCGCGCGAAGGGTATTCATCAACCGCTTGTCGTGCGTCGATCCGAGCTGGAACGATTCGCGGCGGTACGATGCGATCTTGCCGTCCGCGCTCATGGCCATGTTGATGATGATATATGGATGGTTTGTCCTCATGGGAACCGCCTGGCGAAATGGTACCATACCGCGCTGCGGCCCGCAGGGGAAACTTGGCGTATCTATATGGAAATAAATACGATATTGATTACAGGAACTTCCGCTTGACCCCCGATAAAGCGCTTCATATTTTACAATCGCATTTATGGGGGGCTTGTAATTCCACGCTCCATGTATTAAACTTGAGCGTTTATTTCCACAAAGTGCCGCTGTAAGAGAACCTCATGCCCTCGCGTGAGGGGTTTTTATAGAGCGTGTTTTTTCCATCCATCAAGGAGTGATCATGGCTGTCAAGGATATCGTTGTCAGAATCGCCGGCGAAGGCGGAGAAGGCGTCATCAGTTGCGGCCACATTCTCGGGCAAGCCGCCGCCCAGTCGTCGCTGGAAGTGTTTACATTCCGGACGTTCCCCGCGGAAATCAAGGGCGGTCGTTCGTCGTCATTCCGGAGAACTATCCGTTCAAGACATATCCCATCGAAATCGATGAGATTTCGGTCAAGCAAACCGGAGCGAAGCGCGGCAAGAATCTCGTCGCTCTCGGCGCGCTGGTTAGAATTCTCAATATTCCCAAGGACGCGACGCAGAATCTGGCGGTTCAGAAATTCGCAAAAAAAGGCAAAGAGGTGCTCGACGCCAACCTGAAGGCGTTCGACAGCGGATACGGCGCGATCGGCGCCGACTTCGATTTCGAGAGTTTTCACCTGGAGGCGACGAAAGGCGGGGCGCCGGACGCCGTGATTTCGGGAAATCAGGCCGTTGCGCTGGGCGTCATCGCCGCCGGATGCCGGTACGTGGCGGGGTATCCGATCACGCCCGCGACGTCGGTATTCGAATTCTTGATGGAGTATCTCCCCAATCTCGGCGGAACGGTGCTCCAGTTCGAGGATGAAATAGCATCCATCGCTTCCTGCCTGGGGGCCTCGTTTGCGGGCCAGAAGGTGATGACGCCGACGTCGGGACCGGGGCTCGCATTGATGGGAGAGCTCATCAACCTGGCATCAATGGTCGAGCTGCCGCTCGTGATCGTCGATGTTCAGCGCGGCGGACCTTCGACGGGATTGCCGACAAAGACGGAACAGTCCGATCTGGCGTTCGCCGTGTACGGAGCCGCGGGCGAATGCCCGAGAGCGGTGATCGAGCCCACCACGATCGAAGACTGTTTCTACCAGACGATACGGGCGTTCAATATCGCGGAAGAATACCAGATGCCGGTCATCGTGCTGACCGATCAATCGATGGCCATGAGAACCAAGAACATGTCCATTCCCGACTTCTCTACGATCGAACTGAAAGAGCGTGCGAAGATCGGCGCGGGCGAGGCGGAAGGATTCGCGCGCTTCGCGGACACGCCGACGGGCGTATCGAAAACTGCCCTGCCCGGAACGGCGGGGGCCATGTTCCTCGCCACCGGCCTCGAACACAACGAGATCGGCGCGCCGAATTACACGCCGCTCATGCACCAGAAAATGATGGCCAAGCGGTTCCGCAAGCTGGAAACGCTCGCCAAGGCGCTCGACAACGAGGTTGATAACAGCACGTGCGAGCTGCCCGCGGGCGCGGCGGTGGGCATCATCAGCTGGGGCGCCACGGAAGGCCCCATCAGGGAAGCGCTCGGATTCGCGAAGAAAGAGGGAATGAAAGTCGCGCACCTGCAGCCGAAGGTGCTGTGGCCGCTGCCGGTGAAGATGATAGATTCGTTCATCAAGCCGCTGAAGAAGATCCTCGTGTTCGAAGAGAATTTCACCGGACAGTTTGCGACGCTGCTCAAGACGCGCTTCGATATCGAGCCGGTCGTCATAACGAAGTGCCAGGGAATTCCTTTCACCGCGGAAGAAGTCTACGAAGCCATAAAGAAAAACGCCTGATGGCATAAAGGAGCTGATACGCATGTCGGAAGTTGCACTCAAAGCGAAAGAGTACAGAAGCGACGTCAAACCGGTGTGGTGTGTGGGGTGCGGCGATTACGGCGAGCTCAGCGCATTCACCCAGGCGCTGTCGAACCTGCACATACAGCCGGAGAAGATGGTTATCGCATCGGGCATCGGTTGCTCGGGCCGATTTTCACACTTCGTCAAGTGCTACGCGTTTCACACGGCGCACGGCCGAGCCCTGCCGGCCGCGATCGGCGTCAAAGCCGCGAATCCCGACCTGACGGTGTTTTCGGTCGGGGGCGACGGCGACGGGCTCGGCATCGGCGGCGGGCACATTCCGCACGCGGCCCGAAAGAATGCGGACTTGACCTACATCATCTCCGACAACGGAATTTACGGGCTGACCAAGGGGCAGAGCTCCCCGACGACGCCCATCAACCGGGTCACCACGACCGCCCCGTTCGGCATGGTCGAGCGGCCGCTGGATCCCGTGCGGATGTTCCTCGCGTACGGCATCACGTTCGTGGCGCTGGGATTCACGTACGACGTCAAGGGGTTGACTCATATACTGACCGAGGCGATCAAGCACAAGGGATTCTCGATCGTTCACCTCCTTGCTCCGTGCGTGAATTACAACATCACGACGGCCGACTCTCTCAGGGAAGTCATCGCGCCGATTCCCGACGATCACGATCGCGGGGACATCAAGAAAGCGTTCCAGCTCGCCCTGGAAGATACGAAGATTTATACGGGTATCTTCTATCAGATAGATACTCCGACGCTGGACGACGACGTACGAGAGCTTCAGGCGAGATCGAAAACACGCAAGCCGAAAGACATCAGAGGGATTTTCGAGCAGTTCATCTAGCAGCGTGCTCGGATAGCCAAGGTGCTCATTTCCAACGCGCGGGCGGCGCTGCGCTCGGTAGCTGCCGCGACTGAGCGCCGGATAACATCATTCGTACTCTACGCGGGCGGCGCCGATGGAACAGAGCCTCGTCATATTTCTTCACAGCGCCCGCTATGACCGCGTGTTCCAGGCGGTCAATCTCCTGCAGACGGCGTGTGCAATGGGATGGCGGTGCCATCTCTTCCTCTTTTTCGACGCGCTGGCGTCGTTCATGGCCGGAGGGTGGGATGAGGTGGATCGACCGGGAGACGGAACCGCGAGACCGTCTGCAGGCGGAAGCGCAGCACCGCTCGGCGAATCGCTTCCGCCGGACCTCCGCCGCGCCTTCGAACTGTCGAACAATCCGTCCCTTTACGAAACGCTCGAAGCGGCCAGGAAGCAGGGGCTGACCGTGTGCGCATGCTCCGCGTCGGCCAGGCTGCTCGGCCTGGAAACGCAGGCCGTCAGGAAGGCCGCCGGCGAGATCGTCGGCCTCCCGACCATGCTCAAGATCGCTTCCGAGGCCCGCCACACGTTCTACATTTAGATCACCTGGTCCGCTTTTGCGCGTGCGCTCTTCGCCGCGCCGCCCGGCGCCCGCCGGTGCGTGCGCAATCGGCGGCATTCGGCTTCGGCCGCGCCCGTGTTTGACACCGCGGCCGGTTCAATGATAGAGTCCCTCGCGATGACTACGGAAAACTCCACGGACATTCAGAAACGGCTCGAAGAGGCGTTCCGCACAACCGGCGCTCACCGGCCGCGGCTCGTGCGGCGGTATGAAGCCGGGACGGAGCTCGTCTACGACGTGACGAGCGTCGCCGAGGGGCGCAGGGGGACCGTCCGCCTCGTCATCGAGAGTTTCGTCGGGGGCGGATTCGCCGGCCAGGTCTACCGCGTGCGCATTGCGGAGGTGCGCTCGGAGGACGGCCCGCTCGGTGGACTCGAAGCCGGCGGCGTGTTCGCCATGAAAATCCTCCTGCCGCCGGGCGGATTCTCGCGCTTCTTCCGAAACGTCCTCTACTGGCTGGGACTTCAGGGGCCGTTTCAGTCGGCGACGAGCGGTCGGTGGTCGATATACATGCGACGTTCGTAGACCGGGCCCTGGGGAGCTGCGGGGAGCTGAGCGAGTGGGTCGACGGGAGGACGTGGCGCCTGGAAGTGGACGAGCGGGTGAATCTCCTGCGGCGCTGGCGAGGAAGCAAACCCGTCCAGCCGGATAAGCTCGGTTCGCCCGAGTTTCGCGCGAAATATCAATTCATGCATTCGTTCGTCGAACTGCTCCGCCGGATGGGCGCCCACGAGCTCGCGCGGCAATACGAATGGGCGACGTGGAAGAGCCAGCCCAACTGTCTCAAGAGAAAAGGGACGGAGGCCGATCCATCCGGCGGTCTCGTCGCCGTCGATTTTCGCGCGGGCCTCGCGCTCCTGCCGTTTCTTCCCATGAGCCCGGGCGATTTCAAGCTCATCGCGCGGGGGATCGCCCGCGGGAGCCTCGTGCAATTCGACCGGGGCGACCTTGTGAAGCTCGAGTCGTTCATCGAGGAGCATGGAGAGGCGTTTCCGGACGGCGCATCGATGCTCGAGGCGCTCCGCCGCGAAGAGCAGGTGTATAGAAACTCGATTCCCGACATAACGCACCATCGCATGCGGCTCCTCCATAGCGGCGCGTTGTGGTCCATGATATTCGAGAGCGCCGTTACGGGATGGAAGACCGCGAATCTCCTCGACGGTCCGGTCGAAGAGGCGTTGCGCCGCAGCAAGGCGAAGACGGCGGCATTCCATTTCCTCGGGTGTCTTCCCCTGGCGGGCGCCGTCTTCAGGCGCATCTGGGGTCGCGAGTGCTGGCGGAGACATTACGCCGATATGTTCGCGAGCCGGCGGTATCTCGCGCGCGCAATTGCCGCTTCTCTCATTGAAAAAGTCATGTTGTGGCACAGGAGCGGCAGGATAAACGACGCGAAAGCCCTCAAGGCGGTCCGAGGCGTATCGTGGACCATTCCTCATCTGCCGCTATCCCTGCTCCCGGCGGGACTGCACAGGTTCCTGTCGGAGTGGAGCTATACGAAGAACCGGTTGCACTATGTGTTTGCCCGTCCGATCCGTCTCTATTTCAACGCGCGCCTGCGGGAGGAGTGGCTTCGGGAGATGGTTGCGGACGGAATGGAGAATCATCTGCTGACCGAGGAAGACGCGAAGGTCATCCTCCAGCATCTCGACGAACCGTTCATACAGAAATATCTCAAGAGCCTGGCCGTGCACGTCTGCACGCTGCCCGTCACGCAGATTGTCTCGTTCTCCCTGGCCCTTGCGTACATACTCATGCATCCCGAAGTTCCCCGGGCGCAGGCCTACGGCGTGGGGCTCGGCATCATTGCGCTCTTTCAGGTGGTGCCGGTGTCGCCCGGATCCCTGGTCCGGGGGCTCTACGTGGTGTATCTCGTCATTCGCGAACGGAATTTCAAGGACTACAACATCGCCGTCTTCCTCGGCTTCTTCAAGTATATCGGCTACCTCGCCTTTCCGATTCAGATGACCTACCGGTACACGACCCTCGCGCGCTTCATGGCCGCCCACTGGGCGACCGGCGCCGTGCACGTCGTCCCCGTGTTCGGGGAACGCGGCGCGCTGCTCGAGCACAAGGTGTTCACGCTCTTCTACAACATTCCGCTCACCGTTCGGAGAAGGATGAAGCAGCGCTCGCTCATGCGCGAGGCGCTCAAGCCGCGGTACTGGCATGTTCCGCTGTACAGTTGTGCCTTCGCGGCGCTCTTCGGATTCGCGGAATACGCGTACCTCCATGCGGCGGGGCATTCGCCGACCCTCGGACAGATCTGGTGGCTCGTCGCGGCGCTGCCGATTCTGTGCGGCGCCGCCGTGACGCTCGGCGCAGCAGGCGCGCCTCTTCCGAGGCGTGTTCTGGGGGGCGTTATGTGCGGGGCCGGCGCAGGCGTGCTCTCCGCGTTTGTTGCGGCTGCGCTCGGCAAGGAGAGCGGTCTTGCGGTCGGCGCATTCGCGCTGAATTGCCTGTGGCGGGCGTTTCTATTCTCGCTCGGCGCAGCGGCCGGCGTGCTCGTGACGGAGGCTGCGCTCCCCGATCTCGAGGATTCGTAAAGAGCCGCGCGCCGGCGAGCGTATCGCGGCCGTGCAGTGCGCAGCCGGCCCAGCGGGGAACTCGCCGCAGCGGTGCGGCGCGCTACGCTTGTTTCAACAATCGCCTCAGATGGCGCTTCTGCGTGCGAATCTTCTTGCGGCACAGCGAGAGAGCTACGAAATCCTCCTTCGTAAGCGCTTCCTTCTTCATCGCCTTGAATTTCTTGATAGCCTGTTTTGCGGAGAACTTGGTTGCGGGCTCCACCGCCTTTTTCTTCTCGACGACGATGCCGAGCTTCTCGCAGAGGAGCGAAACGAGCTGTTCCTTCTTCATTCCGGAAGCGCCCTTGATGTCGGGGAATTTCATCGCCTCTTCCCTGAGCTTGACGACGGTCATTTTCTGAAGTTCTTGCAAGTTCATACTCGAACCTCCTTTGAAATGTGTCATCGGGCACAGTCATGATACGCCATGCGCCCTGCTCTTCGCAAGGCGGTTTCGGGGGGCGCTGTTTCGAGGGCCGCTGTTTCGAGGGCCGCTGTTTCGAGGGCCGAGCCGGCGGTCTGTCTCGCGGGCGCGAAAAAAGCATTTGGTCGCCGCGCGCCGAGTTTGATAAAATAAACGGATGAAATCCGCTCGGCCGTCGAATCCCCAGGCTCCCGGCGCCCTCTTTCGGGAACTCAGCGCCCCCGATCTCATAGTGATAGGCGCGCTCTTCGTCCTCCTGCTCGTGCACGCCCACATGGGGTGGATGACGACCAAGGACGACGCCTTCATCACGTTCCGCTACGCCAGGCATCTGGCGGGCGGGCACGGTCTGGTGTGGAACATCGGCGAGGCGCCGGTGGAGGGATACACCAATTTCCTGTTTCTCGTCATCATGTCGGTGTTCTCCCTCTTCAAGGCCGATCTCGTCGCCGCGGCCAAGATCGTGAACCTCCTGTCCGCGTTCGCCGTTTTCTTTATGCTGATCGAAATCTTCCAGAGAATCTATCGCGACCGTTATCTGCTGTTCTTCGGTCTCTTTCTGTTCGTCTTTCCGTTTTTTACGTCCGCGCAGATCGCCGGCGGACTGGAAACGATGTTCTACGCCATGCTCGTCACGCTCGGCGGCCTGCTGCTCCTCCGGCAGATCGAAGCCTACCGCGGAAAGCGCCAGGCAGCCCTGGCGTTCGTGCTGCTCGCGATGGGACTCACGAGGCCGGAAGGAGTCCTCGCGGCGGCCGCGATCATGCTGCTCGAACTGTCGCTCATCGAGCGGCAGCGCCGCGCGCGATGCCTCGGAGCGCTCGCGCTCTGGTATCTCGCGCCGGCTGC
>JACQXT010000135.1:0-5899 GCA_016208665.1 Chitinivibrionia bacterium
ATCTTCGAGAAGAATTCGTCCAGAGACAGCTGCTGCCCCTTTATACCCTGGATAATCTGCACCCATGACGTCCCTTTCGGAATCCAATTGCCCGTATCATGCCTGGTGAAGAGCCCGATCGTGGGCACGCCGATGCTCACGCCGAAATGGAAATAATCGGTGTTCCCCGATAACAGTAAATCAGCGCAAGACAGGAGTGCAAGCCCTTCTTTGACGTTTTTCGGCTCGAGGTCGATGACGTCTTTCTTGACGAGGGCCTTGAACGCCGCGGCTTCTTTCGCGTCGAGATTGTTGGAAAGCACCATGATCTTGCATGGGTATTGCAGATTCAGATTCTGCACGAGGAAGGCGAACGATTCGTCGACGAGACGGTGGTTTCCCTTTCCCTTGCCCGGATCGACCGCCACCAGCATCTTCCCCTTCTCCGGTTTCCGGAAATGGATCAGCTGGCGGGCCCACTTGATGTCCTGCTCCGTGGGGCTCCAGCGGACAGGCCGCTCTTCCTGATGAATCCCGAGGCCGGTGAGGTAGGTGAGCGACTTGTCCCCTTCGTACTGCGATTCGGGGAACTGCCTGAGTTCGCAATTGATGTACGGATACGTGAATTCCTGCGTGAATCCGATGCGTATTCTCGCGTGGCTCAGCAGCGCGAGGAGCGAGCGGGCGAAGTTGAATTCGCGGCCCAAGAGAATCACCGCGGTGAAGTCCTTCCGCCTGATCCGCTTCACCAGGGAGATATACGTCGTGGACGCAAGGGTGAAATGCTCGCATTCGTAGCTGATCATCTCGCTGACCTGATTCATGCCGCGTACGAGCTCGCTGTTCCCTTCTCGCACGAGAAACGTCACCCGCATCCCGGGGTATCTGGTTTTCAAGACGTTCAATACCGGGGAAAAGAAGAGCAGTTCGGTGAGGTCGCCGGAATCGACGACGAGAATGCGGGAGCTATCGCCGAGATCGGCCGGGATGGCGAACGATTTCGAACGAACCATCTTCTCCAGCACGGGGGAGATGAGCCCGGCCATTACATGATTTCTTGTCTGGGAGGCGGTCCCGTTCATCTGCGTGCTCCGTGGGTACTCGGTACGGTTTCCTGCTATCGAAATAGCAAGTTGAGGGCCAACTTACTTCCAAATGATCGTTTTTTCGATAGCCTGTTCGGCCCGCGAAACGAAGAAGAATTTCAAATCTTTTTGTATGACCGCGGGAATCTCCTCGAGGTCGCCCTTGTTGTCCGCCGGGATGAGCACCGTCTTTATGCCCGCCCGGTGCGCGGCAATAACCTTATCCTTCAACCCGCCGATGGGCAATACTTTTCCGGTAAGGGTAATCTCGCCGGTCATGGCGTAATCGTGCCGGATCGGCTTCCCGAAGAGGAGCGACGCAATCGTCGTCGCGATCGCGACGCCCGCGCTCGGTCCATCCTTGGGAACGGCTCCCGCAGGGACGTGGACATGGATATCGTTCACTTCGAAGAAACGAGGATCGGGCGCGTCCTGCAGATAGTGCGCCTTCACGAAGCTCAGCGCCGCCTCGGCGCTTTCCTTCATGACTCCTCCCAGCTGCCCGGTGAGCTGCATGCGCCCGGACCCTTTCATCTTCAACGCTTCGATGAATAATATCTCTCCTCCGGCAAATGTCTTCGCCAGTCCGGTGGCGACGCCGACCATCGGCTTCTTCAGGGCGATCTCGCTGGCGAATTGCTTGGGGCCGAGGTACGCGCCGACGTTCCGCTCGGTGATGGTAACCTTCCGCCGGTTTCCCGATACGAGACGCTTGGCCACCTTCCTGCAGATGGTGGCGAGCTTCCGTTCGAGATTCCGCACGCCCGCTTCGCGCGTGTAGATCTGAATGATGCTCCAGTACCCCCCATCGGCGACCTTCAGCATATCCTTGGGTATGCCGTTCTCCTCCATCTGGCGCGGCAGGAGGTAGCGTTTGGCAATCTCGATCTTCTCGAGCGTAATGTAACCGGGAAGCTCGATCACTTCCATGCGGTCCAGGAGCGGTCTCGGCACGGGATCGAGCCAGTTCGCCGTCGTTATGAAAAACACCTTGGATAGATCGAATGGAATATTAAGATAGTGATCCTCGAAGCTGTGATTCTGCGCCGGATCGAGAACCTCGAGCAGGGCCGATGCGGGATCGCCACGGAAGTCGCTGCCCAGCTTGTCGATCTCGTCCAGCATGAAGACGGGATTGTTGCTTCCCGCGTTGCGAACGCCCTGTATAATCCTGCCGGGCAGGGCGCCGATGTAGGTTCTCCGGTGCCCCCGTATTTCAGCCTCGTCCTTCATGCCGCCGAGAGACATGCGCACGAATTTCCTGCCGATGGCCCTCGCGATGGATTGTCCCAGCGACGTCTTGCCGACGCCCGGAGGGCCCACGAAGCAAATGATCGAACCTTTCATGCTCTCGCGCAGTTTCTTTACGGACAGGAACTCGAGGATGCGTTCCTTGACGCTTTCGAGCCCGTAGTGATCCTCGTCGAGAACGCGCTGCGCGAGCTGAATGTCGAGATTGTCCTCGGTCGATGTCTCCCAGGGAAGTTCCATGATCCAGTCCAGGTACGTCTTGGATACCGTATACTCGGCGGCTCCCGGAGACATTTTCTGCAGCCGGTCCAGCTCCCGCTCCGCGACTTCCCTCGCCTTGGGAGACAGCTTCGCCTTGATGATCGCCTCTCTGATCTCCTCTATTTCGAGCGTCCGGTCGTCGTCCTCGCCGAGCTCGCGCCGTATCGCCTTGAGCTGCTGGCGCAGGTAATACTCGCGCTGCTCCCTGTCCATCTCCTTCTTGACGTCCGACTGGAGTTTCTTGCCCAGCTGCAGCACGTCCAGCTCGTCCATGAGGTACTTCGACAGCAGCTTGAGCCGCGCAAGAACGTTTCCCTCTTCGAGCAGCGACTGCTTCTTCCCCATATCGATATTGAGATTCGAGGCGATAACATCCGCGATGCGCCCCTCCTCCTTGAGATTCTCGACGATGATCTTGAGTTCGTCGGGGAGATTCTCCGACTCATCGATGATCTTGCTGAAGGAATTGACAACGGTCTTGAGATAGGCCTTTACGAGGTCGCTCTTCTCGACCACGTCGTCCATGACCTCCACCTTCGCGACCAGAAACGGCTCGATCTGCGTGAAGTCGACGACCTTGATCCTCGTCAATCCCCTTCCCATGAGGCGCATTTCCCCGTTGGGGAACCGGATCATCTTCTGCAGCAGGACGGCCGTCCCCACCTTGAACACGTCTTCCGGCCCGGGCCGTTCGGTTGAGGAATTCTTCTGCGTGAACGCCCCGATGATCTTATGGCTCGCCAGGGCGCCGTCCGCAAGTTTGAGAAGGTCGGGATCGTTTATCAGCAACGGCACGAGGTTGAGCGGAAACACCACCGCATCGTTGATCGGCAGGATGGCGAGTTCCTTCGGAACCTGACTCAACCTGACTATCTGTTCTTCGAAATCCACGCTGCTTTTTGTGGGCATCCTGGGCTCCTCTTGAAATGCACCCTGAGCGTTGATTGTCTATCCATCGGCGCCGCGAATCCTGCCGTCGGAAGGAGCGCTTCCGGGGCGGAGCGGCCGCGTCGAGGAGAAAGAACGCTCGCGTCTCTCCCGTTCCCCCGCCGGCGGGCGCGCCGCGCTATTCCACTTCGATCGTTCTTCTGTCACCCTCGTCGAAACGCCGTTTCAGCCGAATCTCCAGCAAGCCGTTCGAATAGTTGGTGAAGATACTCCCGCTGTCGATGGGCACCGGAACCTGGATCAGGCGCTGAAATGGTCCGACTTGGATTTCCATCTTGTGAAACTGCTTCTTGCCGGGAGGCGCGACTTCGCCCCGCACTCCCTGGATCGTCAGGACTTTGCCGTCGGTCATGACGCTGATGTCCCGCCTATTCATTCCGGCGATATCCATGATGATGACCAGCTCCGTCTCGGTTTCGAACACATCCGTCGGCGGCGTCCATCCGAATCCCGCTTCAACCTTGATCTTGTGTTTCGACGGAGTGTGCTCGGACATCAGTATCTCGAGCAACTCGCGAATGTTGTGAAACTCGCGGTGAACACAATCCTGCGGGGCTTTCGTTTCAGCTTTGACATACATGGCGCATCACTACTCCTGGTCTGTGGAGCTGCAATTCCGCTGCGCCGGTCGTTGCTGCGAACTGCGGCGGCTCCGTGGCGGCGCCGCAACGGACGAGCAAAACCGGCGTTTCGCCATTACAGCTCGATTGCAGGCATCGATTGCGAATTGAGGATAGAGAAGCGCGTGTTGAAAGTCAAGACATGAAGAAAGGGCGGTTCCTCGAGATAGAAAACAGGGGTTCTCTCAGGCCTTTCCATGACACGAGGGACGGAACCGCCCTTGCAATGATTCGCTCGATTATTTCTTCTTGATGGGAGAGCCCTCCGTTCCTTGCACAACGCCCTGCCCGATGGATACGGGGGGTTTGGTGATACTCCTGACGTTCGGCAGCCCCCAGGATGCGAGAACGCCCATGAAGCCCATTCCCTTGATGACCTCGCCTTTCAGAACATGGTCGTTATACTGCCCCTCGGGATTGCTTCTGATATACTCCAGCCTGATCTGCTGAATCGCTTCCGAATCCTTGCCGGATCGAGGGCAGTGCGAGCAGGAGGTTATCGTTGCAAAAAGAGCCGTGCACGCGACAATTCGAAATACATCCCTCATGTTGGAACCTCCTATGTCTGACTATTTACCCTATATATGAATCGTTGCCCTAAAAAAATCCACTCCGAAGAAGTGGGAAATGACTCATTTTCCGCCACTTACACCTTATTAAAACACCGCCCCTCACCCAACCCTCCTTTCGGGAGTGGTCCAACTTCGACAGGTGTCAATTAAAGTGTAGCATAAGGTATCCCAATCGTCAACGCGGGGGCGGAATTTCCTCGGGCGGAATTTCCTCCCGTTCCTTGAGTCCGCCCGGGCGCCGGAGCTTCCGCCACGCACGGCAATCGGCCGCCGTCACGATCCCGGCCGCTCGACGAAATGAATCAACCGCACGCCGTCGAACTCCCTCACTTCCTCGACGGCGTACCGCGATTCGAGTCCTTGGAGAAGGTAGCCGCTCGAATCGTCGACCCACGGCCGGGCCCGTACATACCAGAGCGACCGGCATTCTCCGATAGCCCGGTCGAGCCTCGCCTCAACCGTTGCGCGCGGCGTGCCGGGCGGCGCGAACACCGACTGAATGGTTCGAGGAGTTTCGAGGTAATGGGCGACTACCTCTTTCACGGTCGGCGCGAGGATGCATTCGTCGCCGTCCGCTCTCGCCGCGAGATACTTCGCCGCTCCGCGCACGTCTTCTCTGCCGTACTCGCCGTTGAAATAATAGTTCCCTATCGATGCGAGAGAGAGGCCTGCAGCGAGCGCGCATAGAAGAATTCGGGCTGCGGCCGGGCGAATGCCGAGCGCTCCGCGGGCAAGGACGCACAACCAGGCGGGAAGGGCAAGAATGAGATAGCGGGCATTGAACGCCTTCGCATTCTGCCAGCACAACAGCGCCGTGAATGCGAGGGGAAGCAGAAGATAGATCGCGATCTCCTTCCAATACCGCCCGTCCTTCACAAGGGACACGAATCCGGCAAGCGCCAGCAGCCCGAATGTCCCTCCCACGAGGAGAATCCACCGCAGATGTTCTCGCACGACGTCGGACATCCCCGCATGCTCGTGGAGATAGCGGAGCGACGGTCCCAAGGTGAATCCCGCGTTGAACACATACAGGGCGTATGGAACCGCGGTCCAGGAGATCGTGGTTCCGCCGCGAAGACGTTCGGTCGTCTCGAGTTCGCCGGGCAGCACGGGAGTCACCAGTTTCTTGACTTCGATGATATCGACGATCCGGTATACCCAGGGGGCGATCAGCACGAGTATG
>JACQXT010000135.1:5955-6632 GCA_016208665.1 Chitinivibrionia bacterium
CCCGGTGCATGAAATAGATCAGCGTGTGGGCCGCAAAAAGAAACGCAGCCGTAAAATTGGCGAGCGCCGCGAGGGCGGTCGACACGCCGAAGAGCGCCATCGTGCGTTTCGATTCCCGCTCGAGAAGACGCTGGAAGTACCAGCACGCCGCCATACCGAACATGAGAACGAAACTGTAATTTCGAAGCTCCTGCGAATAGTAGACGTGCATCGGATTGATTGCGAAGAGCGTGCTCGCGACGAGCGCGACACGCCGGCCCATCCACCGCGAGATCCACGCATAGAAAAAGACGACGGCTCCCACCCCGGCAAGGGCGCTGGGGAGCCGAAGCCAGGCTTCCGACATGCCGATGAAGTGGATCAGGTAGACGGCGAAGGAATGGAGCGGCCCGTGGATGTTATACTTGAGGTAATCCCAGATGGTGAGGCCTGGTTTGGGATTGCTCACGCCGAGCGTGAGGATCTCGTCGACCCACAGGCTCTGGTGGCCGAGGCGGTAGAACCTGAGGAATGCGCCGAGCGCGAGCACGGCGATGAAGATGCGGTCGGCCCTCTTCTCCATAGGATCTCTGCTCATACCGTCATGCATAGCAAATCGATTGCCACAGGCGCCGGTTTGTACTACCGTTATGCCGGGCTCGATCCCGTTTCAAAGCGCGAACCATGAAAGCGATCGT
>JACQXT010000135.1:6656-7512 GCA_016208665.1 Chitinivibrionia bacterium
CAGGATGGTCGTATCCCGACTGGGCCGGCACCGTGTACCCGCCCGAGAGCGGCGCGAAGTTCGACCCCCTCGAGTACCTCGCCCGGTATTTCGATCTCGTGGAAATCAATAGCACATTCTACCGCATTCCATCCAGAACAACATCGGAGCGCTGGGCGGATCGCGTTGCGGCCAATCGGGATTTTCTGTTCTCGGTCAAGGCCCATCAGTCTTTTACCCATGCCGCCGATTCGCCGGACCGCAGGATGGTCGCCGAATTCAGGTCGGCCGTCGAGCCCCTGCACGAGCGCGGCAGGCTCGGATGCATTCTTATCCAGTTTCCCTGGTCGTTCAGGTTTGCCGCGGCGCCGCGCGAGCGGGTGCGCAGCCTGAACGACGCACTGCGCCCGTATCCTCTGGCCCTCGAAGTGCGGCACGGCACCTGGGCAAGCGAGGCGGCCCTCGATTTCGTCGGCGAACTCGGGATGACGCTGTGCGGCATCGACCAGCCTCAAATCGGCGACTCCCTCACGCCGAATACCTCGCGCGCGGGGATGCACGGAGCATACTTCCGCTTTCACGGCCGCAACGCGAAGGAATGGTTCAATCCCGATACGAACCGCGATCTTCGCTACAATTATCTTTATTCTACACAGGAACTCGAACCATGGATGAAAAAAATCAAGCAGGTGGCCGAGACGTGTTCGCGGGTATTCGTCGTGCTCAACAACCATCTGAGAGGACAAGCCGCCGTTAACGCCCTCGAATTGAAAGCCATGCTGCTCGGCCGCCCGGTCCGCATTCCGCCGCCTCTCCTGAGAGCGTTTCCCCGCCTCGAGGCCTCGGCCATCCGCGGCGAAGGAGAGGATCTGCCTCG
>JACQXT010000135.1:7568-13131 GCA_016208665.1 Chitinivibrionia bacterium
GCAGCGCTCACTGTTTGATCGCGAGGATCAGCAGGAGAAGGACCGCGAATGACGCCGCCAGGAGCAGCCATCGTTTTGAAATGACAACCGTGTTCCCGGACGCGGCCGGAGTCTCGGCGGTTGCGGCGCCGGGAACCGGATTTTCTGCCTCGCCCTGGCCGGGCACCGCCGATGCCGCTCGCCGTTTCTTCTTGAAGAGATGCAGACAAAGAGAGCAATACTCAGCGCCCGTTTCGTTCTCCCATTCGCACAGGGGACACACGACCGTCGTGCCGTTGTCCACGAGCACGCCTTTGACTCCCGGACGCTTTGCTTCGCCCCCCTCGCCCGGTGTGAGGTAATAGGCCTCGATGGTGGCCTTGCCCCCGAGTTCTTCCATGACTGCGAACAGCTTGTTCGCCTGCGTTACACTCATGCCGGACTTGATCGTGCAGGGGAGGTGTTTCAGCAGTTGTTTGACGCGCGGCAGCGGCGACCGCAAGCGCATCGACATTTTTATGGAGAAACTGTCGATCGTTTCCCTGTTCTGATCGATGGAATGGAGCACGACCTTGTGGTATTTCTTCTTGTAGATTCCCGCGTCCTCCACCCGTACGGCGGCGGCGTCCTTGATCTTCTTGATTACCGGATCCTTGTCCTTTTTAAACAGCATGCTCCAGATACCTCGCGAATCGAACGCCCGGACGGCCGGGCACCAGAATGCACAGCGCCCACAACCATCCTAGCACGGACCGTACCACACCGAGGGTAGTCGAAGAGCCTCATTAGGCACGCGAAGCAAATCATGTTATTGATTGATAACAAACAGGATACGCAGCAGCCGGAAATATCTTAGCAGAAGCATGCCGCCGGCCGTCATGGTGCGGCTGATGCATAAACGATCTTGCTCTCGACGTTTTCGACCGATATGGACGAGACGCCCCAGATCACTTCCGTGACCGGGAAACCGAAGTCCGTGTAATACTCCGAAACGCTCGTCGTATCGACTTCCTCGGGTCCGGTGTAGAGGCTGTAAATATAGATGCGGTAGTATGAAACCAACGAGGAATCCGCGACATGCCAGTCGAGTTCATATACGCCGAGATCGGGCATGGTAACGGTGAAATCCGCCGGAACGGGGGGTTCGGCCACATCGACAGCCGGAGGGAAATCATTGTGTTTCGCGCAGCTTAAAAGAATCAGAGGTATCAGGATCAAGAGCTTTTTCATCGGTTTATTCTCCAGGTCAAAAATTGATGGTTTTTACGAGTCTGACGCCGCTTCCCTCGAACTCCATCGATACCGGCTCGGTCTTCTCTCCGGGATTCCAAAGAACATCGACGATGTTCAGCGCATAGGAAGTTATGAACAGGCCGAGAAATGCGTTCCGCCAGGCGAGACGGTTTTCCGACGAATCCCATGCGTCCTGCATGGCGGTATAGGTCGATTGCATCTCTTCGTACTGCACGAGTTCTCCGCTCTCCACCTTGCGGGCGAACTCGAGGTAGATTCCCTTTTCCCGGTCATACCGTTCGACCGCGCGGTTGTAGTGAAGCTGCGTGATGAAGATCCCGGTCCCGCCGATAACGCCGCCGGCCGCAAAAAGCGCCGCACGCACGTAATGCCCCTGATGCGCCTGGCCGCTGCCGGGGATAAGCATCGACCGCAGGAGCGACGAATCGACTCTTCCGGCATTCGCGCCCGCGGCCGCTGTGACGATGAAGGCGACAATCGCCGCCGTGACACTTATTCTTCGCATTATCTCCTCCTGTACATGATCCGTATGTGTATCATGACTACGAGACCTTCGGACGAAAGTTGCGTTTTTCGGCCTCAGGGAGCCGTCTTTTTCTCCTGCAGTATGAAGTTCTCCGGCTCGAACATGACCGTTTCCTTTCCCATCGACCGGAGCATCACCGCCGTGCCGATCGAAACCGACGAGTAGGCGGTGATTGCCCGCCATAATACAACGTACACCATGAGGAGTTCAACCGGAACGATGCCGGCCATCAGCACCGCGGATCCGAGTTCCGCGGCGCCGGTCGCGCCGGGCGTGGGAATGAAGTAGGTTGCGAGCGTTATCAGAATCTGTATGGAGACGACCTCCCACAGGCCGGCCTCCACTCCCAGCCCCCGCACGATCAGATAAGCGATGACAAATTTCGATAAAAACACCGCGCCCGTGACCATGACGGCGAGCAGCATCGTCCCCCAGGCGTGCCGGAAATAGCCGATCATGATCTGGTGGCACCGGTCGACGACATCGACCACATGATTGGCCCTGCCTCCCGGCCTCAGGAAGTGCCGCCGCCTGAACCGCGAGATGAAGTCGAAGAACAGCGTCATTGTCTTGCGCAGAAGCGCCGGCCGGCACACGAAGAGAATCACGAGCAGCCCGATAATGAGAAACAGGCTGACCCCGTATTCGAACATGATCCTGACGGTCGTGTTGCTCAGGGTGTCGTTCAAGCCGAAAAGCCTTATGGAAGCCGTGGAGAGCACCAGGAAGAAAACCGTGGCGAGAAACGTCATCAGGGAAACGGACATCGACTCGACCACCGGCAGGCCTTCCTTGTAGAGAACGTAAATCTGCGCCGGCCCGCCTCCGGTCTGGGAGGGCGTGATGTTCGCCATGAAGGTATTCGCCACGGCGGCCTTCACGCACCCCATATAAGAGAGCTTCTTCGTGATCCTCCTCGACAGAAGAAAGAGCCGCAATCCTGAACCGAACCAGTCGCTGTTGATGAGAAGCAGCGCCAGGATGAGGTAACCGGGCTCCGCCTGCCGCAGGGCCGAGAGCGTTTCCTCCCGCATCGTAAACAGGAACACCACGGCTATCGAGGCGACGCTCAGGCCGAAGAATATCCGGACTCCTTTCAGGATCGTTCTTCTGTCGAACCGCACCTGCATTTCACTCCGCTTTCAGCCGGCTTTCCCCGTCGCCGGCGCACCCGCTTTTCGGCATTGTAGATACAAAGCGGAACCTTTTCCAAGCCTGTTTGTTGAAATCAATTGCGGTTGACACCGGCGAGAAGAGTGATGTATTCTAAGGAACTTTTCAACCTCTGATTCCGTTTCTTATTAATATACAACAAGTTGCGGGAACAATACCCCACGATCACACGGAGGTTCAGGGTGATCGAAGTAACCAATCTCAGCAAGTATTTCGCAGGACGTCCGGCGGTTCTCGACGTCACGTTCAGCGCGGAAAAAGGGGAAATCCTCGGGTTTCTCGGCCCGAACGGCGCAGGGAAAACGACCACCATGCGCATCCTCACCTGCTTTCTTCCTCCGAGCAGCGGCAGCGCCAGGATAGCCGGATACGAT
The DNA here is from genome assembly GCA_016208665.1 of Chitinivibrionia bacterium. Taxonomy (GTDB): domain Bacteria; phylum Krumholzibacteriota; class Krumholzibacteriia; order WVZY01; family WVZY01; genus JACQXT01. The sequence goes on from JACQXT010000135.1 coordinate 10,875, forward strand.
ATTCTCGAGGATTCCATCGAGGTGCGCAAGAGGATCGGATACATGCCCGAGCACGTCGCGCTCTACAACGATCTCAGCGTCGCCGGATACCTCGACTTCGTCGGCAGGCTCAAGGGCATGGCGGCATCCGCCCGGTCGAGACGGACCGGAGAGGTGATGGAGGAGTGCGGCGTATTCGACGTGAAAGACAGGCTCATCGGCAAGCTTTCGAGAGGATACCGGCAGCGGGTCGGCATCGCCCAGGCGCTGCTCAACGATCCCGAGGTCCTGATCCTCGACGAACCGACGGTGGGCCTCGACCCCAAGCAGATCATCGAGATCAGAGAACTCATCCGGGAGCTTTCGGGCAGCAGGACCATCGTGCTCAGCACTCACATCCTGCCCGAGGTGAGCCTGCTCTGCCAGCGCGTCATCATCATCAACAAGGGCAGGGTCATTACCTATGATACGCCCGAGAACCTGCAATCCCACTTCCGGCGGTCGATGGTGTTCACGATCGAACTGCGCGGCGGCGCCGAGCCGGCGGCGAGGCTCCTGTCATCCATCGACGGCTTGAAATCGGTGGTCCCGCTGGACGCCCCCGCCGAAGGCAGGATTAAATTCCGCATCGAATCGCATGAAGAGCGGGACGTCCGGGAACTGATTGCCCGGCAAGCGGTCGAGAACGGCTTCGGGCTCCTCGGCCTCAGTACGATCGACATGAGCCTCGAAGACATATTCGTCCAGCTGGTCACGGAGGAGGAGCAGTAAATGTCGAAAATGACCGCCATCTACAGGAAGGAACTCGCCTTCTTTTTCAATTCGATCATCGCCTACGTGGTCTTGACGATCTTTCTCCTCATCGCGGGATATTTTTTCTACAACTTGCTCGCCTATTTCAACCTGATCTCGATGCAGGCGATGCAGAATCCCTACCTCGCGCAGCAGTTGAGCATCACCGAAGGGGTTCTCCAGCCGCTGTTCGGCAACATCAGCATCATTATGCTGCTCATCCTGCCGCTCTTGACGATGCGCCTCCTTTCGGAGGAACGGAAGTCGGGCACCGCCGAACTGTTGTTCACCTACCCCATTTCCGATTGGGACGTGCTGCTCGGCAAGTATTGTGCGACGCTCACTGTCTTCGCGGCGATGCTGGGATGCACGCTGCTCTACCCCCTGCTGCTCGGCGCATACGCGGACCCCGAAGCCGGGCCGCTGGCGAGCAGCTACCTCGGCCTGTTCCTTCTCGGCATGTCGTACATCTCGATGGGTCTCTTCTTCTCTTCGATCAGCGAGAACCAGATCGTCGCCGGCGTTCTGACGTTCGGCCAGCTGTCGATACTCGAACATCTCGATAATTTCACAAAGGGCGTGATCGACACCAACGACATCGTCTACTACGTCTGTTTTTCCTCCTTTTTTCTGTTCTGTTCATCGAGGGTGCTCGAATCGAACCGGTGGAGGAGTTAGGTCATGAAGAAACACCAACTCGCACAGATCTGCGGAATCGCCGGCGCACTCCTCGCCGTATCCGGCGCCGTTCTCTACGCGATCAATTTCTCCAATCGCCCCCTGGTCCTGGGCGCGCTGGGAGCGGGCCTCGTTTTGGCGGCGCTCTTCGCCGCACTCAACGCGGGCCTCATTCGATCCTTCTTTGGAAAACGTTCATCGAGGTACGGCGCCAACATGCTGGCGATGATCATCCTGTTCGTCTGTATCTTGACCGTCATCCAGACGCTGTCGGTGCGGCACTCCGTTCGTTTCGATCTGACGAGAAACGCCCGCTTCAGCCTTGCCCCGCAAACCACGAGCCTCCTCGGGAGCCTTGCAACGGACGTCACCATCATTGCATTCTACAAGAAGAGCGCTCCGGAACGCGCTGCGGCGGAGAATCTGCTGGACCAGTACGCCCATGCGAGTCCGAGAGTGCGGTATGAGTTCATCGATCCCGACCGCCGGCCGCAGTACGCGCGCGACCTCGGCGTCACGAATTACGGAACCACGGTCGTCCAGGCGGGCGACAAACGGGAGCTCGTCACCGATCTCGATGAAGAGAAGCTCACCAACGCCGTGCTGAAGGCGACCCGCGACGTCACGAAGGCCGTGTATTTCGTGCAGGGACACGGAGAGAAGGACCCGCAAGACAAGGAAGCCGGGGGATATTCGTTCGTGAAGGAGGCGATCGAGAAGGAGGGCTATCGCGTCGGCACGCTCTCGCTCTTCGACGAGGAGGCCGTGCCCGCCGATGCGCACATCATCATCGTCGCCGGCCCCGAGA
>JACQXT010000052.1:0-6635 GCA_016208665.1 Chitinivibrionia bacterium
TCTATCGTTCTGGCGACCTCGTATCCGTTTTTCGATACCGTCACCAGCTTCGTCGTCATGAGAGCGCTCAACCTGTTGAGGAATACCTTCCTCGGTTTATCCGGCCAATCCCGTCCGTGCTTGGTGTGGATCGTCGTTCTCACGCCTGCGAGCTTGGCGCCGGCCGCACCGTAGAAATGCGCAGCCGCGTTGTGCGTGTGCAAGACGTCGGCATGTTCCCGCCTGAGCCACGCGCCGATGCGCGGAATCACGCCGGGTCTGATACCCGGAAGCTTGCCGAACGCGGTGACCGGAATCCCGAGCTTCTCCACGTCGCCGGCGAGCGTGCCGCGTCTTTCCAGGCACCCGACGGCGACATCGAACGCGCTCCGGTCGATGGCGGAAAGGTAACCGACGACGAGCCGCTCCAGGCCGCCGACATCGAAGCTCAACACCAGTTGGGCGACTTTGATCTTTCGTGCCATGATCCGTTTCCGCAGCTAACGATAGACATGCCGGAGCATATGGTATACAGTTTCGGAGTCTTGTGCGCAGGCGCGCGCGCGCCGGTACGCCTTCCGGCGAACCGCATCGAAATCGGCGCTCGAACGCCGTCCGGTCGAATGGTAGCGCCGAATCGCAGGCAATACTATAGAAAAAAGCCGTCCGTCTCCGGGCGGGTGTTCCATGAACAAGCTGCCGATTCTCATGTACCACCGCATCGAGTCGAACGAGTGTCCCGTGCTCGACCGGGAGGAGGCGCGCTACGCCGTCGCCCTCGAGGAATTTTCCTGGCAGCTCGAGTTCATCGACCGATCCGGCCTGCGGTGCCGCACGGTGAGCGAGGCGGCCGAAGAGCTCCGCGCAGGCAGGATTCCGCAGGGAAGCATCGTTCTCACGTTCGACGACGGCAACAGGAGCGATTTCGTACATGCCCTGCCGCTTCTCGCGGCGCGGGGATTTCGCGCGACGTTCTTCATCACGGCTGATTCCATAGGCAAACCGGACGGCCTGGACGGCGCGATGATCAGGGCGCTCGCCGGCGCAGGTATGGAGATCGGTTCCCACGGCATGACGCACCGCTTCCTGACCGAACTCCCGGAGCAGGAACAGCGGGTGGAAATCGAAACATCGCAGCGGGAGTTGAGCGGCGCCGCCGGCGGCAGGATCCGCGCGTTCTCCCCGCCCGGAGGCAGGATTGACGGGCGATCGGCTGCGATCGTGCGTGCGGCCTCCTACGAATCGATGTGCTCTTCGAGGTTCGGATTCAACGGCGCCGGATCGGATCCGTTCATGCTCAAGCGGTTTCCCGTCACATCGGGCGCCGCCCGGGCTGCGTTCGCGGCGATCGTTCGCGGCGACCGGCTGCGGCTCGCCCCGCTCTATGCGCGGGCCTGCGCCGTCCGGTGCGCTCGGGGCGTGCTCGGCGAACGCATCTACCGGCGAACCCGGTCCAAGATTCTCGGGGATTGATCCGTGAAAGTCCTCTTCTTCATAAGCATTTCGGCGATCGTCTACACGTACCTCGGCTATCCGCTCATTATATATATATGGGGCTCGATCGCGCGCCGCACGGTGCGCAAGAAGTACGCGCCCGTCCCTCTGTCCGTCGTTCTCGCCGTCAGGAACGAAGAAGGGAAAATACGGGACCGCCTGGCCAACCTTCTCGATCAGGAATACCCGGCTGACCTCGTGGAGATCATCGTCGTATCCGACGGTTCGACCGATCGCACGCGGGAGATCGCTTCGGAGCACCCCGATACACGGATACGGGCGATCGATACGGGCTCGCCGGCGGGCAAGGCCGCCGCGATCAACGCCGGTGTTGCGGCGGCATCGCACGGGATCGTCGTGTTTGCCGATGCGCGGCAGGTCTTTTCCCGAAACGTCTTCGCGGAACTCGCCTCGCTCTTCCACGATCCGGAAGTGGGGGCGGCGAGCGGCGAGCTGGTCTTTTCTTCGAAGAGCGGCGGCGGCGAACGCGAAGGGGTCGGTCTGTACTGGCGCTACGAAAAGATGATACGGAGGAAGGAGAGCGACGTCGATTCCGTCGTCGGCGCGAGCGGATCGATCTATGCGATTCGCAGGGAGCTGTTCGCTCCTCTGCCGCCGGGCACGATCCTGGATGATTTTCTCCTGCCGATGCGGATCGTCCTCGCAGGACGCCGGGTTGTCTTCACCAGGGACGCCCGGGCGTACGACCGGCTCTCCGAAACGTCGTCGCAAGAATTCTCGCGAAAAGTCAGGACGCTCGCGGGGAACTTCCAGGCGATCCGTTTCGAGAAGGCGCTCCTCAATCCGCTGAAAAACAGGATCTTTTTCCAGATGGCGTCCCACAAGCTGGCGAGGCTCGCCGCGCCCTATTTCTGCCTTGCCGCGCTCGCGAGCAACGCGATGCTCTCCGGCGCGCCGTATCGCATTCTGCTCGCGGCGCAGCTCCTGTTCTATGCTTCCGTACTCCTGAAATTCACGGGGCTCCGCCGCACGCCCGCTTGGGGGATGATCGGGATTGCCTGGACGTTCGTTCTATTGAACGCGGCTGCCGTTGCGGGCATGTGGGTATTCGCGACCGGCAGGGAGGGCGGGGTCTGGAAGAAGGATTGATCGCCGCCCGGTTCGCAGGAAGGTAAACCGTTGACGAAGCGTTCGCGCGGAGCGAGCGAAGATCACCCGCCGCAGGCGGGAAGCTTCGCGAAGCGGGCGCGGATGAGGAAACGGTTTACCTTCCTGCGAACCGAACGACGCCTGCGCTATTTCTTCAACAGCTTCCGGGCGCGCTTGTCGCGGGCGAGCGTCTCGAGGAAACGCAGCGCGCAGTCGACGCCGAAGCCGGTTCCGCCCTTGGGAAGATAGGATCCGCCGGAGCCGTCGCTCCAGTACGGCCCGGCGATGTCGACGTGCACCCACGGGACGCCGCCCGCGAAGGCTTCGAGCAGCGCCGCGGCCGTCATCGTCGAGCCGTCGCGTCCCGAGTAATTCTTGTAATCCGCGATATCTCCTTTGATTCTCTCGGAGAACTCTTCGCCCAGCGGAAGCTGCCAGAGCGGTTCTCCCGCTGTGCGGCCGGCTTCGATGATGAGCTCGACGAAACGCCGGTCGTTGCCCATGACGCCCGCGATGCGTTTGCCGAGCGCAATAACGCATGCTCCGGTGAGGGTGGCGAAGTCGACGATGAGGGAGGGGTCGAAGGTGCGTGCGAAGGAGAGCGCGTCCGCGAGAATGAGTCTCCCCTCAGCGTCGGTGGAAAGTATTTCGATCGTCTTGCCGGAGTGGGTCGTGACGATATCGCCGGGCTTGAGCGCCGTATGCCCGGGCATGTTCTCCACGCAGGGGACGAGTCCGACGATCCGCAAGGGGATGCGCAGGCGCGCCGCCGCTGCGATGGTATTGATGACCACGGCGCCGCCCGCCATGTCGCCTTTCATCTCTTCCATGTGCTCCCACGGTTTGATCGATATGCCGCCGGAATCGAAGGTGACTCCCTTGCCGATCAGACAGACGAGAGGCAGCCGCTGCTTCGAGCGGTTGTACTGCACGATGATGAATCTCGGCTCCTGGGCGCTCCCCTTGGAGACGTCGATAACGGCGCCCATCTTCAACTTCTTGATCTCCGCGCCCCGGAGAACCCGGCAGTGTATGCTGCGCTCTTCGGCCAGGGCCGCGGCCGCGCGCCCCATTTCCGCCGGCGTCATTTCATTGCCGGGCATATTCACCATGTCGCGGACGCGCGCGACGCAGCCGGCGACGGTGCGGGCCTTTTCGACTGCGTGCAACAGAGACTTTTCCGGCCACGGCGACAGAATGGCGAGGCTTTGGACGGATGCGCTTGTTTCTTTGGATGCTTTCTGCTCGAAGGTGTAGAGGGCGAGCATGCACCCTTTCACTATGGCATACACGAATTCCGCCGGAGACATCTTTGCCGGCGCTTCAGAGACGAGCAGGTGGCACCGCTTGAAGCGCCGCTTCTTGACGAGCTGCGCGGCGTTGCCCGCAGCCCGCATGATGCCGTGCGGGTTCTGCGCCGATCTATCTCCGAGCCCGAGCAGCACGAGGTGCTTCGGCGCGCCCTCGATCTGCAGCGCGATGAGGAGCGTTTCCCCGCTGTCGGGGGTGAATCTCGACTCCGAGAGGCAATTGCTGATCGCCGACGCGCAGGTTTGGTCGAGCCGCAGGAGGGATCCCCGCAGCCGCCCGGCGGATTTGAAAAGCGGCACGATGACGACGTCTTCCGAGCCGGTGACGTCGCTTGCCGCCAGTGTGATGGTTTCTATCATGGCGTCTCCCTGCGCCGTACGGACTGCCGGGATCGGATCGGTTCCGTTCTTCCGGAGACGGCGGTTCAGCGGTCGGATGGACGGTTTCGTTCGGGTGCGTTCTTCGAATGCGTCTCGGGGACGAGCGCAATGGCGCCGACGGGACACGTCGGAACACACAACAGGCAATTATCGCACAGCGCTTCGTCGATCTCAAGGTCTAAAGCGCGCAACTGCAGCGCCCCGGAATGGCACACAGGAGGGCACGCGGCGCAGCTCAGGCAATCGGCGCGGCTGATTCGTATTCTGCACGGCTCTACCAGAGGAGTTTCCTCGCTTTCCACAGGAGCGCCGGGGTGGATTGAAAGGCCCGCTTGAACAATTCCGGATACTCGGCGTGCGGCGCCAGGCGATCGGGATGCAGCGTGTCGAGGACGGAGAGGATGACATCCATGTCGGCGTCGTCGAGCGTCATGAAAAACGCGCGAAGCGCCGCGTACTTCGCAATAGCCCTTCCGTTTCTCTTCTTCCATTGTTCGTCGTAGCGTTTCAGGGCCGCGTGGGAAAAGTCTCCCGTCTCGAAACAGCGTTCGAGCACGGCCGAAGCTTCCGACGCGCCTTCGAGGGCGTTCATGATCCCGCCTCCCGAGAAGGGATTGTTCTGGCCGGCGGCTTCGCCCACCAGCAGAATCCCGTTTCCCGCCATCGTTTTGAGGGGTTTGATGCCTGAAGTTCCGCCTGCGATCGCGGCGGCGATGCGGGCGCCGGGATACCGCTCGGCGACGAAACGGTCGAGGTACTCCTTAGCGGTTGCGCCGCCCGCCATGCCGGGATGAATGCCGAGCCCGACATTGGCGTATCCTCCCCCTTTCGGAAAGACCCAGGCGTACCCGCCGGGCGCGACCCTCGTGCCGGGGAAGAGCTCGATGACGCTTGTGGAAAACGAGGCCCGCTGCATCAGGTACTGAAAGCAGGTGTGGATGTCTTTATGTTTGAGATGGCGGCGCAATCCGGCGAGCCTGCCCGTCGTCGATTCAATGCCTTCCGCGCCGACGGTGATGCTCGAGCGAATGGCGTAGGTTGCCTTGCTGCGGTGATCGAGCACCGAGACCCCGGCGACAAACTCCCCCTCGGTTCGGAGTCCGATCACTTCCGCATGCGTCCGGATGTCGGCTCCGAATGATGCGGCGCGATCGGCAAGGGTCTGGTCGAAGACGTCCCGCTTGAGCACCACGGCGAGGCCCGGAATCTTCCGTTCCAGAACGGTCCCGCCGGGACTTTCCACTCGCACGCCGTCGATATCCGCGGCTATCCAGTGTTCGTCTATCGGGAGAAAAGAGGCGAGTTCCTCGCGGCTGCCCGCCGCTTCGGCGCACCGAATGGGAATGCCGATCCGGGGCCGCTTCTCGAGAACGATGGTCTTCAACCCGGCTTCGGACAGGCGGCAGGCGAGCATGCCGCCCGCGATTCCGCATCCGGCTATGACGACGTCCGCTCTTTCGGGTTCGAAGGCTGCCATGAACGTGGCCGGCTCACAACGTCAGAATGCCCGCATCGCTCCGATGCTGAAGATGAAACCGGTGTACGGGACCACGAAATTCGCGTTCCTGTCTCCGACTTCCGTCGGGATCGTCAGGCTGAACCGGCTCTGCGCGATGTGGTAGCGCGCTTCGGCCGTAACCGCGAAATTGTTGCTCAGGTAGTAATGGGCGCCGAAGACGCCCTGGATGCCCGCTTCGACGCTCCAGTCGGTTTTCTTGAATTCGGGCCGCACAATAGTGGTGTCGACGAGTTCCCCGGAGTAATAGGTGTCGCGATATGCGTCCGTATAGACGGCGCGGGGCACCCAGACGCTGAATCCTCCGCCGACGAACGGTTGGAACTCCTGCACGGACGCATCGGTGAAGTAATAGATCGCATCGCCGGCGAGGGAGAAGAGATCGACATCGAAGTGCCGTTCGAAGATACGGTCCGGGAAGGGAGGCTCGCCGATGCTCGGAATGTAAAAGCCCCGACTCTCCGAGCGAAGAAATGCCGCGGTCGCATTGGCTCGCAATGCGAATTTCGGGTGGAACTTCTGAGTGTAGGTGCCTTCAACGACAATGGAGTTCGAGAAATCATCCGTGAACACTTCGCCGCTTCGCTCGAGCACCAGCGCATCGAGCTTGTCCCACATTTCTTCGTTCGTCGCACCTCCGAGGAAGCCGATCCGCAACGAGAACGACTTCTTGGGTATCGGCCCATGATATTTCATCGGTTTGATGATCGGCTCGGCCTGCGGGGCCGGGCAAGCCGCGAGAATGAGCGTCACGAGTACGAAAACTGCAATGATCGATTTCATCTGTCGTTCCCCCCGGGGTTCCCGTTATGCGCCCGCCCGTCCCGCACGGCGCTGCAGCGTCG
>JACQXT010000052.1:6687-19919 GCA_016208665.1 Chitinivibrionia bacterium
GGCGCGGCCGTGGCAGGCTTGTTCGCGATGCCGCGAATTCCCTTCGTGCTTGACATAACTAATGTTCGCTGATACAGTTGGATTTCTGATCCAGGAAGGTACCAGTTTGAAGCGACTGATCTTTGTGTGCTCCGGCAACACGTGCCGAAGTCCGCTCGCGGAGGGAATCGCAAAGAAAATATTCCCCGAGATTCTGTTGCGCGACATCGAGATATCCTCCGCCGGCACTTCGGCTCCGGCTGGATTTCCCGCGTCCGCCCTCGCAGTCGACGTATCCCGCAGGAATGCGATCGACCTCTCCGGACACAGGTCCCGGCCGGTCGACGCAAACATGATCCGGGAGGCGGACCTCATAATCGCCCTGACGGAACGGCACAAGCGGATTATTGAAACGATAGAGCCCCGCTCGGCCGAATACACGTTCTTGCTCGGGGATTTTTGCGGCGGGGCGGCGGGCGATATCGGAGATCCGATCGGCGAAGGGCTGGAAGCATACGAACGGACGTTCGCGGTTATCTATAGATGCGTCGAGGGATTGAAGGACCGGCTGGCGCGCTTCGATGGATGGAAGCGATAAGGCGATACCGAAGGGAGAACGTGCGATGGCGCTCGTGAAAACAAGCAAGATATGGATGGATGGAACGATGGTCGACTGGGATGACGCGAAGATTCATGTCTGCGCGCACGTCGTTCACTATGGAAGTTCCGTATTCGAAGGAATGCGATGCTACAAGACTCCGGAAGGGGCGGCGGTGTTTCGCCTGGAACCCCATGTGAGGCGCCTGTACGACTCCGCGAAGATCTACCGCATGGACATTCCTCATTCCCAAGCGGCGTTCAACGAGGCGGCGCTCGAAACGGTGCGCGTCAACAAGCTCGACGAGTGCTACATCCGGCCGGTCGTGTACCGCGGCTATTCGGAGCTGGGCGTCAATCCGTTCCCGAATCCCGTCAATGCATTCATCGCCGTATGGAAGTGGGGCAAGTATCTGGGCGCCGAAGCCTTGGAGAACGGCGTGGACGTGTGCGTATCCTCCTGGAACAGGATCGGCCCGAATACGCTGCCGGCGCTCTCCAAATGCGGCGCGAACTACATGAACTCCCAGCTCATCAAAATGGAAGCGCTTAAAAACGGGTACAGCGAGGGAATCGCCCTCGATGTGGCGGGCTACGTGAGCGAGGGCAGCGGGGAGAACCTGTTCATCGTCCGCAACGGCGATCTCATCACACCGCCCCTGGGAGCGTCGGTGCTGCCCGGAATAACGCGCGATTGCGTGATTACTCTCGCGGCCGACCTCGGGATGCGGGTCGTCGAGCAGGTGATACCCCGGGAAATGCTCTACATCGCGGACGAGGTGTTTTTCACCGGGAGCGCGGCGGAGATAACGCCCATCCGCAGCATCGACAAGATACAGATCGGCCAGGGCAAGCGGGGTCCCGTCACCCAGAAGCTGCAGGAGCGGTTCTTCGGGATTCTCGATTGTGAAGTGGAGGACACGCACAACTGGCTCACGTTCGTGTACAAGAAGACCGCGGCCAGGTAACCAGCCGGACGGCCTGCGGCCGGGCTCGGCGTTCCGGCGGAGACCATGAAAATAGTGCTTGGCGCCGATCATAACGGCGTGCAATTCAAGGAGGCGCTGAAGGAACACCTCCTGTCGAGCGGCCACGAATGCGTGGATGTCGGCTCGACGGGCGAGGCGAGCGTGGATTACCCGGACTATGCGTTTCTTGCCGCCGAGATGGTTTCCCGCGGCGACGCCGACCGAGGCGTCCTGATATGCGGCTCGGGCATCGGGATGTGCATGGCGGCCAATAAGGTCCTGGGGATTCGCGCCGCGCTCTGCGGCGACGTGGAAGCGGCGCGGCTCACCAGAGCCCACAACGACGCCAATGTCCTCGCCATCGCAGGGTGGCAGACTCGGGGAGACGACGTGTTCGACATCGTCGACATGTTTCTCGATACGCCCTTCGACGGCGGCCGCCACGCGCGCAGGGTCGATAAGATCATGGATTACGAGAAGAAGCGGAAGTCATAATGGAGAGAGGTTTCGAGCAGTTGCTGAAAACCGATCCCGAGATCGCGGCGGCGCTCATCGGAGAGGCCCGGCGGGAGCACGGCCAGCTCGAGATGATCGCTTCGGAGAACTTCGTGAGCCCAGCGGTGCTTGCCGCCATGGGATCGGTCATGACGAACAAGTATGCCGAAGGGTATCCGGGGAAGCGGTACTACGGGGGATGCGTCGAAGTCGACAAGGCCGAAACGCTCGCGCGGGAGCGGGCGAAGGCGATCTTCAAGGCCGACCACGCCAATGTCCAGCCGCATTCCGGCACGCAAGCCAACATGACCGCGTATCTCGCGTTCATGAAACCGGGAGATACGCTCATGGGCATGAGCCTGTCGCACGGGGGACACCTCTCGCACGGGCATCCGGTCAACTTCTCGGGCTCCCTCTACCGGGCGGTTCACTACACCGTCGATCCCGGAACCAAGATGCTGAATTATGACGGCATCGAGGAGCAGGCGCTGAGGGAACGGCCGAAGGTCCTCGTCGCCGGCGCCAGCGCCTATCCCCGCATCATCGATTTCAAACGACTCCGCGAGATCAGCGACCGGGCCGGCTGCATTCTCGTCGTGGACATGGCGCACATCGCGGGGCTCGTCGCCGCGGGCATCCATCCCACTCCCGTGCCGTACGCCGACGTCGTGACGAGCACGACGCACAAAACTCTCCGCGGTCCCCGGGGCGGCCTCATCCTGTGCCCGGAAAGGCACCGGGAGATCATCGACAAGACGAACTTCCCCGGCACCCAAGGCGGCCCGTTCATGCACGTCATCGCCGCCAAGGCGGTGTGCTTCAAAGAAGCGATGCAGGACGATTTTCTGGCGTATCAGAAGCAGGTTGTCTCGAACGCGCAGACGCTCGCGCGGCGCTTCATCGAGCGCGGATTCGACGTCGTTTCCGGCGGGACGGACAATCACCTGCTGCTCCTCGATCTGAGCTCCCGGGACTTGACCGGGAAGAAGGCGGAAAAGGCGCTGGAAGAGGCGGGCATCACCGTAAACAAGAATACCGTCCCCTTCGACGCGAAAAGCCCCTTCGTCACGAGCGGCATCCGCATCGGCACTCCCGCCCTCACGACGCGGGGAATGAAAGAGAAGGAAATGGAGACAATCGCCGACATGATGTGCCGCGTGCTGAGCAGCATCGAGGACGAATCGACCATCGCGCATGTCCGGGAGGAAGCGAAGAATCTCTGTGAAGCGTTCCCCCTCTATGCCGAGTACCGGTAACGACCCCGGCGCCTTGCGCCGGCTCGGAACGACCGGTTGCCAGCCCCGCAGCAAGGACGGTGCGCCGTGAAATGCCCGGAATGCGGATTCATGGAGGACAAAGTAGTCGATTCCCGGACGACCAAGGAGGGACAGGCGATCCGCCGGCGCCGGGAGTGTCTCCAATGCGGCCACCGATTCACGACCTATGAGAGCATCGAAAAGGCGTCGCTCATGGTCGTCAAGAAGGACGGGCGGCGCGAGCCGTACCACAGGGACAAGCGAACGAGATCCGCTCATCCGAACTCGGGAATATGGCGATCGAGAAACTGCAGGTCATCGACGAGGTGGCCTATGTGCGTTTCGCGTCGGTATACCGGCAATTCAAGGATATCAATCAGTTCATGAGAGAGCTCAAGGATCTCCTCGATAAGCCGGATGAAACGGACGCGGGAGAGAGGAAAGACAAGGGGAGATAACAGGCGAATCCCCCGGGCTCGGGCGCACGCGTCCCGAGCCGTCCCACAGGAGGGCAGGACATGAATCCGATTCGTGCATGTACCGGAGCAGTGTATTCGGCCGCCGCGTGTTTCGTGTTCTCGGCGATAGCGGCGTGCGCGGCGTCTGCAGGCGGAGCGGGCCGGGAGGATGCGGGCGCCCGCATCAGGTATCGTTTCGAGCCGGGCAAGGCGCAGACCTATAAGGCCGAGTTCAGCCAGGAGTTCGAGGTGAAGGGATACAGTTTCTACACGCTCATCGACTTCGAATATACCGAGCAATGCACCGAGTCGCTGAACGATACGCTCTTCACCGTCGAGATCTCCCTCAGCGACGTGTCGGCGCAGATGAAACGAAACGACGAACTCATGGATATCGGACTGGATGCGGATATGAAGGACCAGGTGTTCATATTCAAGATCAACAAGAACGGCATGAGAACCGGCCTGAGTGCGAGACGTTACATGGAGGACGAGAAGGAAGTGCTGGATATCATGAAAGTCATTCTGGGAGGCCTGTACCCGTATCTCCCCGATTCGGCGTTGGGACCCGGCTCGGAATGGGAGTTCAGCGGGGATACGAGCGCCGATCTGAAGACGAACCTGGATATCGATTCCAAATCGACTTTCAAGGTCGGCGGCATCAAGAAGGAGAAGAATCGGGAGTGCCTGCTGATCTCGAGCGATGAAGAGCATTATATCAGCGGGCGGGTCGAGAATCCATCCGGCTCGTTTGTCATGGAGGGAGAGGGAACGGGGACGGGGGAATTCTATTTCGACGCCGGATCGGGTTCCGTCATAAAGCTGAAGACGGAATCGACGGCCGATATCACCATGATCGACGCGTCCGGCAGCGCGGCCGCCGAGCGCGAAACGTACGAAAGCCACTTTGTCTACACGATGAAGAAGGAACTCAAGTAACCAGCGGTGAACACCACGAAGCCGGACGAGCACACAACCGCCGAAAGCCCTCGAGAGACCAAGAAACTCAAGGAGATGTCGTTTCTCGACCACCTGGATGAACTCAGATCGGTGATCGTGCAGTCGTGCGTCGTGTTTTTCGTTCTCCTGGTCGTGTCCTGGTTCTTCAGCGCGCAACTCCTCGAGATGCTGCTGCTCGACCTCCCCATCGAGAGCCTCTATTTCAATTCCCCGATGGAGGCGTTCATGGCGCGCCTCAAAGTGAGCCTCGTCGCCTCGCTCATGGTCGCGTTCCCCTTCATCCTGTTCAAGATATGGTCGTTCGTGGCTCCGGGCCTTTTCGCCAACGAGCGAAAAAAGATATATCCGTTCGTCATCGTTTCGTCGGCGTTGTTCTACATCGGAGTGGTCTTCTGCTACATCGTCTTGATCCCGGTCGTCATGCGCATGTTCTTGAGTTTCGGCACGGAGCATATGAAGCCGCTGATCTCCATCGGCGCCTACTTCGCCTTCGTCTCGAGGATGTGCTTTACGTTCGGGCTCGTGTTCCAGATTCCGATCGTCGTCATGATTCTGACGTCCATCGGGCTGGTGTCGCCGGCATACCTCCTCAGGCAGTGGCGGTACGCGACGGTGATTATTTTCGTTGTCGCCGCGATTCTCACGCCGCCGGACGCCATTTCCCAGTTGTTGATGGCCATCCCGGTCATGCTGCTGTATATTGGGAGCGTCGTGACGGCCTATGTCACCGTGCGAAAAAAGAAGCGTACGGAAGAGGATTGAAGGAGGAGTTGTTTGGCTAAGAGAACCAGGTTCCTGGCGAAGAAACTGATCGGCTTTGCGCTGGAGAAAAAGGCCGAAAACGTCGTCCTGCTCGATTTGAGGAAGATTTCCCCCGTCGCCGACTTCTTCGTCGTCTGCAGCGGGCTGAGCGACGTGCAGGTCAAGGCGATCGCAGACTCGGTGATCGAGGGATGCGGAAAAGCGAAGATCGATATCTACCATGTCGAAGGTTATGAGATGTCGCGGTGGGTGCTCATCGATCTCGTGGACGTAGTCGTGCATGTATTCCAGCCGCAGGTGCGGGCCTATTATCAGCTCGAACGGTTGTGGGGCGACGCTCCGCAGGAAACCTTCGGCTGCGAAGCCGGAGAAACGAGCCCATGAGGATACAGGACGAAATCAGGAACGTCTTCATGGACGCGCTTCGCGCGATCGGGGCTGCGGAGGACACGGCCCTTGTTCTCGAACAACCGAAGCTCAAAGCCCACGGCGACCTGGCGACGCCCGTCGCCCTCGGCCTCGCCAAGCGGCTGGGAAAGAACCCCATGGCGATCGCCGAAGCGATCGTCAAGGCCGCGCACGTTCCCCATGACGTCATAGCATCGGTGGATGTGGCGAAACCGGGATTCATCAATTTCACCTTCGCCCCTCCGGTGCTGCGGAAGAACCTTCTCGAAATAGTATCTCTGGCGGACCGGTACGGTTCGTCGGATATGGGAGGCGGCCGGAAGTGGCAGGTGGAGTACATCTCGGCCAATCCGACGGGCCCGCTCGTCATCGTTTCGGCGAGAGCGGCGGCGATCGGCTCGGTGCTCGTGAATCTCCTGTCGTTCACGGGCCACGACGCGGAAGGCGAGTACTACGTCAACGATCACGGCAATCAGGTTGATGCGCTCGGGAGAAGCCTGCAATACCGGCTGCGCGAGCGGTTCGGAACGCTGTCGGTGGGCGAGGAGATCGGCGCGTATCCCGGGGCCTATCTCCGGGACATCGCGGGGCGAGTGCCGGAGGCCGACGGACGCCGGTGGGCGGATCCGTCGTTCGATTCGGGCGCGGCGCGGTGCGGAGCATTCGCGACGGAGCATCTGCTGGCCGGCATCCGCGGGGACCTGGAGCGCTTCGGCGTCCGTTTCGACAATTTCTTCTTCGAATCCTCTCTGCATCCCGGACCTGTCGAGCAGGCGCTGGAGATTCTGAAGCGGGAAGAGTATGTGTACGAGAGCGAGGGCGCCCTCTTCTTCGCCTCGAGCAGGCTGGGAGACGAGAAGGACAGGGTCCTGCGCAAAAGCGGCGGCGAAGCGACCTACTTCGCCGGGGATATTGCGTACCATCTCTCGAAACTCGGCAGGGGGTTCGGCGGCGTCATCGATATATGGGGCCCCGACCATCACGGGCACATTACGCGCATGAAGGCGGCGGCGCAGGTGCTCGGCGCGCCGCCCGGCTGGCTCGAGGTGATGATCGTCGGCTGGGTGCGGCTGGTGGAGGGGGACAAGCCGGTGAGCATGAGCAAGCGCGCCGGAGAGTTCGTCACGATGCGCTCCCTCATCGAGGACGTCGGAAGCGACGTGGCGAAGTATTTCTTCCTCATGCGGCGGCCGAATACGCCCCTGGATTTCGATCTCGAGCTGGCGAGAAAACAATCGGAAGAGAATCCGGTCTTCTACGTGCAGTACGCCCATGCCCGGATATCGAGCGTCATCAAGTATGCCGAGAGCAAGGGCGTGAGGCGCGAGCGGGGCGGGGAACACCTCGATCTCCTCGCGGCGGGCGAGGAACGAAGCCTGATGCTGCACCTCATGTTCTTTCCCTACGTGGTGGAGGCCGCCGCTCGATCGCGCGAACCGCACCGCCTTGCCGCGTACGCGCAGGAGCTGGCGACTCTCTTCCACCAGTTCTACCACGCGTGCAGGATCGTTTCGGAGGACGAGAGGCTCTCCGGCGCGCGCCTCCTCATGGCCGAAGCCACAATGCAGGTGCTGAGAAACACGCTCTCCTTGATGGGCGTCGCCGCCCCGAGCAGCATGTAGGTCCGCAGGTTTCGAAAGGGATACTCGATGAATCAGATGCGCAATGCGCTCCTCATAGTCGGTTCCATCGCGTTCGATACGATCGAAACGCCCGCGGGAGGCGTCGAGAAAGCCCTCGGCGGGTCCGCCGTGTATGCGTCATTGGCCGCCCGCCGCTTCGTCAGGCCGTGCGTGGTCGGTGTAGTGGGCGATGACTTCGGCGCCGAGCGCCTCGAAGTGCTGAGCGACCGCGGGATCGATACGCGCGGCATCGAACACGCCCGCGGAGACACCTTCCACTGGAAAGGGCGCTATCACGAGAACATGAAGGATCGGGACACGCTCTCGACGTGCCTGAACGTGTTCGAGAATTTCAATCCCAAGATTCCGGACGACTATAGGAAGTGCCGGTACGTGTTCCTCGGGAACATCGATCCCGTGCTCCAGGCGCGGGTGCTCGACCAGGTCGGGGAAACGGCGCTGGTCGGCCTGGATACGATGAACTTCTGGATCAAGAGCTCGCCCGATGCGCTCCGCGCCGTCATGAAACGGATCGACGTCCTCTTCATCAACGACGAGGAGGCGATCGAACTCAGCGGCGAACGAAGCATCCTGCGCGCATCGGAGACGATACTCGGTTTGGGCCCCCGGTATCTCGTCGTCAAGCAGGGCGAATACGGCGCGCTGCTCTTCGGCGAAGGCGCATGCCTTTCCGTGCCGGGAATTCTCCTCCCCGGCGTCGTCGATCCGACCGGCGCGGGGGACGCCTTTGCCGGAGGATTCTGCGGCTACGCCGCTTCCCAGGAAGCGGCCGACCGGCGCACGCTCGCGCGGGCCCTCCTGGCCGGAACGGTCATGGCAAGTTTCACGGTCGAAGGCTTCTCCGTTGACAACCTCCTGCACCTGAGCGAACGGCAACTCACCGGCCGGTTTTCGCAACTCGAAGCCATGATGCGATATTGATGCGCGGGCCGGAGATTTCCACAAGAAACCGCATGATATGGAAAGCTTTTTGCTGAAACAAAGCTTTGGATATGGTATACTAAATCTCTATAAGGGAAAAGCCAAGGCCCGGGAAGCAGAGCGGGTCTCGAAAATCTAACTCATGAGCGCACAAAGATTTACACCTGACATAATCGCCCGGGCGGAACTTCTGATCAGCAGGATACAGGGCGTTTGCTCGGCGAAGATCTCGGCGGACGAGACCGGCGAAATCACGGAAGTCCATGTCGTCGCCATGGCCGCAAAATCTCCGAAGCTTGTCGCCCGGGACGTCGAAACCTGCCTCAAGGCGGAGCTCGGCATTCATGTGGACCACCGAAAGATAGGCGTGGTGCTTTACGACAGGAAAGAGCCCGAGAGCCCTCCGGCCCGCGCGGGAGCCGAAGACGCACCCGCCGACGACATCATCGAACTCCCCGTGGACGAATTTCCTTCGCGATTCGTGTTTCAAAGCGTCAATCTCTTCATTTCTCATGACGGCGTCAAGGCCGAAGTGGAGCTCGTCATCGACGGCACCGAGACCTTCGGCAGCGCGCGCAGCGATAACAGCCCGAACTCCCAGAGGGAACTCGTCGCCGAAGCGACGGTGAAAGCCGTTTCGGAATTTCTTGACGAAAAACAGAAGCTGTGTTTAGTTGAGGTACTGGAAATTCCGCTCGGCGATGAAGACGCGGTCGTCGTTCGCGTGGATCTCATCCGTGATCGCGAGAGGAAAAGCCTCGCCGGTTGCTCGATCGTATCGGGCGACATCAACCAGACCGTCGTCTTCGCAACGCTGGATGCGATCAACCGTGTCATGGGAAAACTGAGATCAAAGGGATCCATCGAGTACAAAATTGAATAGCACACCTCCCGGCTTCAAGGTTTTCTACTTTTCATTTATTATCGCCGGCTTTGTTTTGTTTGCATTCCTCATGCGCAACCTTCCGGTTGTGTGGCTCCCCGACATCGCCCTGTTCATCGCCCTCATCGTCATCGCGGACACGGCCCAGATTTCCCTCCCCCGGGGCGGAGCCTCGATATATGCATCGAGCCCGATCGATCTCGCCGCCATCGTGCTCTTCGGCCCCGCCGCGGCGGCGCTGATCGAAGCGCTGTCGACCTTCTTCTCCGAAGTGTTCATCCAGCGCAGGCCGGCGGTGAAAATCGCGTTCAACGTGCCGCTGCTCATCATAACGGTGGGAATCGCCGGCCTCGTCTATAAGAGTTTCGGCCCCTACTGGACGAGCCTCGAGACCCCCCGCTTCCTGGTGCCGCTCTTCTTCTGCGGCATCGTCTACTATCTCGTCAATACCGCTTCCATCAGCACGGTCATCGGGCTGAGCGACGGAAAGAACCCGCTGCGCATCTGGAAACAGAATTACATGTGGACCTTCTTCCACATTCTCGCGTTCATGCCGGTGGGGGCCATCATCGCGCTCATCTATGTGAAGAGCGGCATGTGGACGGTGGCGCTCTTCGTCGTCCCGCTGTTCCTCGCCCGGTACAGCTTCCAGCTCTATATCGAGATGAAGGAGGCGCACATCAGCACGGTCGCCGCGCTCTCCTCCGCCTACAGCGCCCTCCTGCACGACATCGGAAAGATCGCCATCCAGCACGACGTGCTCTTGAAGCCCGGCAGGTTGAACGACGAGGAGTACAAGACGCTCAAGCAGCATCCGAGCATCGGCGCGGATATCGTCGAGAATCTCAAGTTCCTCAAGGAAGCGGCGGATCTCATCCGGTACCATCACGAGCAGCCGGACGGAAACGGATACCCCGAGGGTCTCAAGGACGACGACATTCCCCTCGGCTCGAAGATACTGCTGGTGGCCGACGCGTTCGACGCGATGACGTCCGACCGCCCCTACCGGAAGGGCCTGCCTATGGAAAAGGTGATCGAGCAGTATGAGCTGTATCGAGGCAAGCAGTTCGACCTCGCCATTTCCAATCTGTTCCTCGGCATGGCGAGAGCCGGGGACTTCCCGCTGATCGTCGAAACGGATCCCACGACCGCCATCTATCAGTCGCTCAAAGAACGTTTGTAAAATCGTCCGAACGCTGGTATGCTCGTCCCGCGCGGTTCGCGCTCGTCCGAATTTCGCAGGAAGGGAAGCCATGAAATACGAAGACTCCGGCGTGAGCATCGATAAGGCTCAGGCCATCAAGAAGGATATCGCCCGCAACATCAAGAGCACCTGGGGGCCGCAGGTCCTGTCCGAGGTGGGCAATTTCGGAGGATTGTTCAAGCTCGGTTCGTACCGCGATCCCGTGCTCGTGAGCAGCGTCGACGGCGTAGGCACGAAGCTCCTCGTCGCCAAAATGGCGCACCGCCACGACACCGTGGGGCAGGATCTCGTGAATCATTGCGTCAACGACATCCTGGTGCAGGGAGCGAAACCCCTGTTTTTCCTCGACTATATTGCCGCGGGTTCGCTCGATCCCCGCATCGTGGCGGACATCATACGCGGCCTCGCCGCGGCCTGCGGCGAGAACGGCTGCGCCCTCATCGCGGGGGAGACGGCCGAAATGCCCGGCGTCTACAAGCCGGACGATCTCGATCTCGCGGGGTGCATCGTCGGAGTAGTCGAAGCCGGTTCGATCGTCGACGGCGGCAGAATCGTCCCGGGCGACCGCGTGTATGCGCTCCCCTCGACCGGTCTCCATACCAACGGCTATTCGCTCGCGCGAAAAGTGTTTTTCGATCTTCTCGCTTGGAGCGTGGACACCTATGTCCAAGAATTCGGTTGCACGGCCGGGGAAGAGCTCCTGAAGGTCCACCGGTCGTACCTCCATGACATGACGGCGCTCATGAAGACGGTGGACGTCAAAGGAATGGCCCACATCACCGGCGGCGGCCTGCTCGATAATCTGCCCCGCATCCTGCCTCCTTCGTGCGACGCCGTCGTGCGCCGCGGCTCGTGGCCGGTCCAGCCGGTGTTCCGGATTCTCCAGGAAGAGGGGGAGGTCGAAGAGCGGGAAATGTACCACACCTTCAATATGGGTTTGGGGATGGTGTTCATTTGCTCCGCGAGCGACGGCGCAAAGGTCATGGAAGGGAAGGCCGGCGCATTTCATATCGGCGAGATTCAATCGGGCCGGAACGAAGTCGTGCTCGCCTGACGCGCGGCTCCGCCGGACGCCCGATCAAAGGAACGCGCTCATGGCAAGATATCCTCTCTTCGTCAAACGGGATATCGACGGTTTCTTCGGACTTGCCATAGACAACCTCATCCAGATCCTCCTCATCGTCTCTCTCGGCAAGCTCCTCGTCGGATGGACCGACATGTTCATCTTCACCCGGATTCTTCCGGGAGCGGCCCTCTCGCTCATCATCGGCAACTGGTACTACGCGCTCCAGGCCCGCAAACTGGCCGAGCGGACCGGCAGGTCGGACGTCACGGCTCTGCCCTACGGCATCAATACGGTCAGCCTGTTCGCCTATTTCATCTTTGTGATCATGCCCGTGTACGCCGAAACGGGAGACAACGTGCTGGCATGGAAGGTCGGCCTCCTGGCCTGCTTCGGAAGCGGCGTGATCGAATTGGGCGGCGCATTCGCCGTCGACTGGCTGCGGCGGAACACGCCGCGCGCGGCGCTCCTCGCCACTCTCGCGGGAATCGCGATAACCTTCATCTCGATGGACTTCGCCTTTCAGACGTTCGAGAAGCCCCTCATCGCCATGCTGCCGCTGGCGCTCATACTCGTCCAGTACTTCTCGCGCGTGCGGTTTCCCCTGGGACTTCCCGGCGGTCTCGTGGCCCTCGTCTGCGGGACGATCCTCGCATGGGCGCTCGGCATCATGGATGCGGGCGCGCTGAGAAGCAGCATCAAGGACATCGGATTCTATCCGCCCCGGCCTGCGGTCGGCGATCTCGTCTCGACGTTCGGCGGCGGCTACCTGTGGAAATACATCTCGATCATCGTTCCCATGGGGCTCTTCAACGTGATCGGTTCGCTCCAGAACCTGGAAAGCGCCGAAGCGGCCGGCGACCGGTACGAGACACGGCCGTCGCTCGCCGTCAACGGCATCGGCACGCTCGTCGCGTCGATGCTGGGCAGTTGTTTCCCGACGACGATCTACAGGAAAGGGTTGGGCGCGCGTACGGGATACTCGATCTTGAACGGCGCTTTCTTCGCCGTGATCTGCCTCATCGGCGCGGTGGGATTCATCACCAAACTGGTTCCCATGGAGGCGGGGATCGCGATCGTGCTCTGGATCGGCATCGTCATATCGGCCCAGGCGTATCAGGCCACGCCCCGGAAGCATGCGCCCGCCGTCGTAGTCGGATTCCTGCCTGCTCTGTCGGCCTGGGGCGTGCAGGCGATCAAACAGGCGCTGAGCGCCGCGGGGACGGATCTCACGGCGGCCGCGCCCTCCGTCATGATCAACGGCTTCTACGGCATGATCGCCCTCCAGCAGGGATTCATCTTCTCGTCGATGATACTCGCCTCGATATCGGTGTTTTTGATAGACCGGGAGTTTCTCAAGGCCGCATACTGGTCGTTCGCAGGCGCCGTGCTTTCGTACTTCGGCGTCATACACGCCTACCGATTTGCCGGCAATGAAGTCGTCGGCGACATCGGGGTTGGAACGGGGGTCACGTACAGCGTGGGGTACGTTGCATTCTGCCTGGTGTTCGTCCTGTTCCACATCTACCGGAAGGGCAGAGGGAACGGCACCGAAGATGGTGCCGAAGCGCCGCTATGAAGATTCTCATGGTATTACGGGAGGATTTTCCTCCCGATGAACGGGTCGCGCAGGAG
>JACQXT010000144.1 GCA_016208665.1 Chitinivibrionia bacterium
AGCCTACAAGAAAGGCACGGCAGCGCGCGGCGAGACGGACGTCCAGCCTCCGGTGCCGCTCGCGGCGATTTCCGCACAAAAGGCGCCCGCGGGGTCCGAGACGGGCGACGCCGGCGCGGGAGGCAAACTCGTGCTCTTCGGAGACTCCGATTTTGCGGCCAACGCGTCGTTCCGGGTGTCCGGCAATGCCGATTTTTTCATGAACACGATACACTTCCTTGCGGAGGAGAAGGACCTCATCGCCATCAGGCCGAAACAGGGCTTGGGGGACCGGATCTTTCTGACCGCGAGCCAGGGGCGTCTCGTATTCCTGCTGAGCGTCATTCTGCTTCCCTTGTCGATCATCACATTCGGCTCGGCGCTGTTCCTGCGGAGAAGACGGCGGGGATAGCCGTTTCCGCCGGAGAGAGGAGAGTTCCATGCGCCTCAAGAACACATGGATCATGCTGGCCGTCGCCGCCGCCCTGCTGGCGTTCTTCTTCCTGTTCGAGCAGCCGGGGCACAAGGAAAAGCTCGAACGGGAGGCCTCGGAACAGAAGCTCACGAATCTTTCGAAGGACGGCATCGCACGCCTGACCATAGAGACACCCGGCCGTCCGCCGATTGTAATCGAAAAGACGGACGGAACGTGGATGATCCGCTCCCCCGTATCCGATGCCGCGGACGAGGCGACCGTCAACACCCTCGTTGCATCGATCGCGGATGCAGCCATCGAACGAACGCTGGAGCCGGACAGCGCCGCCGCGAACGAGCTGGGCCTGGACCGAGCGGCGACGAAGCTCGTGTGCGCAACGGCAGGAAACGACACGACGCTCTCGCTCACGATCGGCGGCCACACGCTGACGAAATCCCACTTCTACGCGCGGAAGGACGCGGCGGCCGAGGTGCTGCTCCTGCCGGCGACCATACGGCGATACGCGGTGAAGGAACTGCCGGAATTCAGGGACAAGAAGATCCTCGACTTCATGGTCGAGGACGCATCGGCATTCGAACTCTCGAGCGGGACCCGGACGCTCAGGTGGGATCTGCTGCCCGGCAATGGATGGATCGCGGTCCAGGGCCGGGACACCATCCGCGGCGACGCCGTCGAAGTCGAATCGATTCTCCGGAAGCTTCGCGCGCTGCGCGTGAAATCGTTCGTCTCCGACGATCCGGCGGACTTCGCACAATATTGGACGGGTCCGAAGAACGCCATTACGGTCTGGACGGAGAGCGGCGTGCGCCGCCTGACTCTCCGATGCGGCGCACTCCAGGAGGGAGAGTTCTCTGCGCTTGCCGAGGGCTCCGGCAGAATCGTCAAAGCCGACGGCGCGTTTCTCGGCGTCTTTGCATCTACGGCGGAGCGTCTGCGCGACAGGCATCTCGTGTCCTTCGACAGGAACGACGTGCTCAAGATCGAGGTTCAGACGCCCGATACGAGCGGCACGATCGTGAGATCCGGCGAGGAATGGTCGTTTCTCAATCCCGCGCTCGGCACGATCGAACAGCAGCGCGTCTCGGCGTTCTTCTCGCAACTCGAAGGTTTTAAGTGTGATTCCGTGCTGGCCGGCGGGAACGAAGATGCCGCCGGGCGCGGTTTTTCCTCGCCGTCATTCAGCGTGACGCTCTTCGGCGAGGGCGATCGGATCGTCGACCGCGTGTCCGCAGGCGCCGAAGATCCGGGGAGTCGCATGCTGTTCGTTTCGAGCCGTTCCCTCCGCTTGCACGCGCTCGTGGATCAGCAACGGCTGAACACCCTCCTCGCCGCTTTCAAGAACGTTGCGGCCAAGTAAGCGGGGTTGCCTCCTCTCGCACCGACTGGACGCGTTCCCCCGCCTCCCGGCGCCGGAGCCTGTTGCGAATGCTCCCCGTTTCTGATATCTTGAAATCATGGACAGACGCTCGTTTCTGCGCCTCGCCGCGGCCTCCGCGCTCGCGGCCGAATGGTTGCCCGCCCCGGATCTCTGCGCGCGCGAATCGAGCCGCGTCGCCTGCATCACCGATCCGGTGCTCGCGAAGTCGCGCGAACCGGCGCCGGAAAGGCTGCAGCGCCTGGTGGACCGCTCGGTAACGACCCTCACGGGCATCGACGACGCCGGCGAGGCATGGCGCTCCCTGTTCGCTCCGAACGACGTCGTCGGGATCAAGGTCAACTGTCTCGCCGGCCGGGGAAATTCGACGAATCCGGAAGTGGTCGAGGCGATCGCCGCGAGTCTTCGCCGCATCGGCATTCCCGGCGAACGCATCATCGTATGGGACAGGAGCAACCGCGATCTTCTTGCGGCGGGTTTCAAGCCCGGCGCCCGGGGAGCGTACCGCTGCTTCGGCACCGACGAAGCCGGATATGACGACCGGCTCTTCGAAGAGGGATCGGTCGGAGGCCTCCTCAGCACCATTCTCACCTCCCTCTCGAGCGCAATCATCAACGTGCCCGTCCTCAAGGGTCGCGGCATCACGGGCGTGTCGCTCAGCATGAAGAACCACTACGGATCCATCCATAACCCGAACAAGTATCACCCGAACGGCGGCGATCCCTACATCGCGGACTTGAACTCCATCCCCATGATCAGGAAGAAACAGCGCCTCATCATATGCGATTGTCTGAACGGACAGTGCAACGGCGGACCGGCTTACGATCCGCGATGGAGCTGGCGGGAGGGCTCGATGCTGGCGGCGCGAGACCCCGTGGCGCTCGACGCTACCGCGCTCGCGATGATCGAACGCAAGCGCGCGGAGCGGGGGCTCCCGGCGCTCGCCGAAGAGAAGCGATTCCCCGCCTACATCGGCACGGCCGCCGAGATAAACGGCCTCGGAAACGCTTCCCGCGACTCGATCGAGCTCGTGCGCGAGGAGACGTGATGCGTCCGAGTCTCCGCCAAAGCGCCGCGGCGACCTCACGAAGGACCGCAGGAACGAAGCGACGACGATGAAACTGACACGAAGAGATTTTCTGCAGGCATCCGGAGCGTCGTGTATCGCGCTCGCCGCATCGGGCCTTCCCGCGCCGGCCGCGGATCCGCAGCTCGTGGAAGCCCGCTATTACGAAAAGCTTCCCGACAAGAAGATCAAGTGCGTTCTCTGCCCGCGCGAATGCGCGATCGACAACCGGGAGACGGGGTACTGCGGCGTTCGCGAGAACCGCGAGGGCGCGTACTACACGCTGGTCTACGGCAAGCCGTGCACGATCAACATCGATCCGATCGAGAAGAAACCGCACTTTCACTTCCATCCGGGCACCGCGGCGTTTTCGACGGCGACCGCCGGCTGCAATATCAACTGCAAGTTCTGCCAGAACTGGGAGATTTCCCAGAGCCGCCCGGAACAGATTCGTTATTACGACCTGAGCCCGGAGGAGTTCGTCGCCGAGTGCGTCAAGCACGGAGTCCCCACGATCGCCTACACGTATTCGGAGCCGGTGGTATTCACCGAGTATATGCACGATATTTCCGCGGAAGCGCGGAAGCGCGGCATCAAGAACGTGATGATCACCAACGGGTATATTCAGGAAAAACCCATGAGAGATCTCACGGGCGTTCTGGACGCCGTGAAGATCGATCTCAAGTCGTTCCGGGAACGCTATTACCGCGACGTCTGCGACGGCGAACTGAAACCGGTGCTCGACACCCTGCTTCTGCTCTCGAGTCTCTCCATCTGGATCGAGATCGTGTATCTCGTCGTGCCCACCCTCAACGACGGCGCCGACGAATTGAAAGAATTGAGCGCCTGGTGCCTGCAAAATCTCGGCGGCGACGTGCCGATGCATTTTACGCGCTTCCAGCCGCAATACCGGCTGAAGAACCTCCCGCCTACGCCCACGGCGACGCTGGAGAAGGCCAAGAAGATATATGAGGACGCAGGAGGAAAGTACGTGTATATTGGGAACGTCCCCGGGCACGAAGCGGAGAACACGTCGTGCCCTGCGTGCGGCGAACTCCTCATCAAGCGAAGAATGTACGACGTGCAGATGATTTCCTTGCGAAAGGGGCGCTGCGCGAAGTGCAATGAAGCGATCCCCGGAGTTTGGAATGAAGCCGATTAATCCCCGTCTTTTCAAAGCTCTTCTCGCCGCGGCCCTCTGGCTGTCGTGGAGCGGACTGCTGCCGCCAAAGGAGGCTGGATCAGAAATCATGTCAGACAAGGAATCAATCCGGAAGCCGGCCGTCGCCGACCAGTTCTATCCGGCCGACCCGGGCCGGTTGCGGGCCGATATTCGAGAGTTTCTCTCGAATGCCGACGTCGCGCCTCCGGCGGGAAGAATACTTGCTCTTGTCTCGCCTCACGCGGGATATGTGTATTCCGGACAGGTGGCCGCCCATGGTTACAAGCTTCTGCAGGCTCAGGGAGCGCGCACGGTCATCGTCATCAGCCCGTCCCACGTCGAGTTCTTTCCGTTCGCGTCCATCTACGGCGGAGGCGGCTACGAGACCCCCCTGGGAGTCATCCCCGTCGACAAGGAACTCGCGAATCGCATCGCTTCGAACGGCGATCTTGTCAGGCTCTCCGACAAGGGCCATCTTCAAGAGCGGCTTTCCCGGCAGGAACACGCCCTCGAGGTGCAACTGCCGTTTCTCCAGTGCGTGCTGGGATCCTTCTCGGTCGTTCCCATCGTGATGGGAGATCAGAGCTGGGAGATTTGCGAAGCCCTTGGGGAAGCCATCGCTCCGGTTCTCAAGGAGCCGGGCGCCGTTATTGTAGCCAGTTCCGATCTGTCTCATTTCCACCCGGAAAAAACCGCCCGAAGCCTCGATTCGGCGTTCTGCGGCTTGCTGGAGAAGATGGATGCCGAACTGCTGTACGAGGGCATCGAGGACAGATCGTTCGAAGCGTGCGGAGCCGGGCCGGTCATCGCATCGATCCTTGCCTGCACATCGGCGGGAACCTCGGAGTGCCGGATACTGGCGACCGCGACTTCCGCGGACGCTTCAGGCGATCGCTCGAGCGTCGTGGGATACGCATCGGCCGTCATCACCGCGGGAGGAACAACGAGCCGCAACGAGAAGCAAAGCGAGGACAGGCACGCGAGCGGCGCGGATGAATTCACACTCTCGCCGCAGGAGCGGCGGCACCTCCTCGCGCTTGCGCGCCGGGCAATCGCGGAACACCTGGGCCTGGGGAGCGCGCCGGTCGAACCCGCGGCGTCTCCGCTCTTCGAGGAGAAGAGCGGCGCATTCGTCACGATCAAGATGCAGGGCCAGCTTCGCGGATGCATCGGCTACATCGAGGCCCTGCGGCCGCTGAAGACCGCGATCGCCGAAATGGCCAGGGCCGCGGCGTTCGACGATCCGCGGTTCGCGCCCCTGACCAAAGAGGAATATCCGAGGATATCGATCGAAATATCCGTGCTCTCTCCGTTGCGCCTCATCTCCGATCCGGAAACGATCGAAGTCGGCCGCCACGGACTGGTGGTCGAACAAGGCATGCACCGGGGGCTCCTCCTGCCCCAGGTAGCGGCCGAGTATGGATGGAACCGCACGCAGTTTCTCGAGCATACATGCCAGAAGGCGATGCTCCCCGCCGCTGCTTGGAAGGATCCGCGCACAAGGATCTACGCCTTCTCGGCGGAGGTGTTCGGCGAAGCGAAGAAATAGAGGAAACGCTAGCTCCGCATACGGAATCCGGCGCCTGCGAGCGCGACGGCATTGAAGCCGGCGAGCAGCATCAGTCCCAGGGGTAGCCCCAGCAGCGGAAGCATGAGGCCGCCGAAGAGAGCCGCGCCCAGACATCCCCCAAGCAGATCGAACGCATAGATGACCGGCGCCACTTCCGTTCCCTCCCCCCGCGCGGCGCATGCGACGACGAACGCGGCGCCCGTCAAGAGTCCCAGCGTCCATTCCGTGAGCAGAAAGAGCGCCTTCATCGCCGAAGCCGGCATCGGCCGGCGCTCGATCGCGAGCAGGGCGGCGGCCAGAAATACAAACAAGAGAAGCAGGAGAAGATGTATGAGCGCGGCCTTCGATGATTCCGCCGAGCGACCCGAACGGCCGGCGGTTTTCCGCGCCCGAGCGCCGGCCGCTTCGAGCCTGATCCTGCCTTCCGCGGCGGAATTCTCCCCGCCGCCGGACGGCGCGAGGGCGCCGCTCGCACCTGAAAAGCGGCGAGCATTGCGATTCCGCCCGCCATGCCGGAGAATCCTGCAACCAGCGCCACGGCGATTGCCGTGCGGCGGCGGCGATGCCCGAGGGAGCCGATCGCCACGGCGGCGTACAGAGCCGCAACCAGCGCGAGCGACGCGAGGAACACCGCCCGGCGCCTGCCGATGAGCGGATAGAGGCGTTCCGCCCCGGGAAATCCCAGCCTGGAATGCCAGCCGATCATATCGTACACGTACCCGCTGAAACCGAGGTCGTCGTTCATCTCGACGGCAAACGGCGGCCGCACGACATCCGCGGCCGCCTGCATGCGCATATCGGCATAGCGGGACTCGAGCGCGGAAGGCATGAGATGCGCGGTGCGAATGCCGCGCTCTCTCATGGCGCGAACGATGCGCCCCGGCATATCGGAAGGGAGCGTATCGTTGCCGGCGATGAAATGGCATGTGCCGCCCGGGAGGAAACGCACGGCGGGGAACGCGTCGCGGAGCGTCGCGTACATGCAGGCCAACAAGCCCTGCTGCGCCGGGAGAGAAACGTTTTCGGAACCCGGGAGCGCGATTCCGAATAGCCCCCCGGGAGCGAGCCTCTCGCGCACCATGCCGAAGAAC
>JACQXT010000145.1 GCA_016208665.1 Chitinivibrionia bacterium
TACTGGTTCCATGGGCGTTGATGTACTCCACATCTTCGGGATTCAACCCGGCGTCGGAGAGGGCGGCCCGCATGGCCCTCGATGCCCCTGCGCCGTTCGGCGCCGGGCTCGTGATATGATACGCGTCCCCCGTCAAGCCGATGCCGGTAATTTCAGCGAGAATCGATGCGCCGCGTGCGCGCGCGATCTCGAGTTCCTCGAGAAACAGAATGCCCGCGCCTTCGCCCATGACGAATCCGTCCCGTTCCAGATCGAACGGACGCGAGGCGCGCTCCGGCTCGTCGTTGCGCGCGGACAGCGCCTTCATAGAGCAGAATCCTCCCAGCGCCATGGGGGTGACCGTCGCCTCCGTGCCGCCGGTGAGAACGGCGTCCGCCATCCCGAGCCTGATCAGCATGCACGCATCGGCGATCGCATTTCCGCCCGACGCGCACGCCGAGACGGTGCCGTAGTTCGGACCCTTGAGCCCGTACACAATCGACAGGTACCCCGCGGCCATGTCCGAAATCATCATAGGAATGAAAAACGGGCTGACCTTTCCCGGTCCGCGCTCCATCAAGATCCTGTGTTGTGTTTCGAACGTGGCTATCCCGCCGATGCCGGAACCGACCACGACTCCGATCCTGCTCCGGTCGAATCGATCGAGCGGAATGCCCGCCAGACATTGCCCGGCGGCGCAGGCGGCCAGCTGTACGGACCGGTCGTTGCGCTTGGCGTCCTTCGGATCCATGAAGGCCGCGGGATCAAACTGCTTGATTTCCGCGGCGATGCGGGACGAAAACTGGCTCGCGTCGAACGATCCGATCGCCGAGACCGCGCTTCGCCCGGAGCGCAGCGTTTCCCATGTCTCGGCTGTTGTGATCCCGCCTGCGGTAACGCAGCCGATACCCGTAACAACGACTCTCCGTGGTCGATTCACTCGCGGCATATGCACGCCCCGGAACTGTGTGAAGGATGCGTACCGGCGCTAACCGATTTTTGCGCCGATATAGTCGATTGCGTCCTGGACGGTCTTGATCTTGTCGGCGTCATCGTCCGGAATATCGAGGCCGAACTCGTCTTCGAGCGCCATGACCAACTCAACGGTATCCAGCGAATCCGCCTTCAGATCCTCGGCGAATTTCGCGTCATTCGTTATCTGGTCCGCGTTGACCGATAACTTCTCTTCGATGATTTTCTTAACTTTTTCTTCGACTGACGACATGTGTATCAGTCACCTCCTTACCTGCTGCAAGTTCATCCGGCCATCACCATGCCGCCGTCGCAGTTCACAACCTGGCCGGTAATGTACGCGGCGGCATCGGAGAGCAGGAATACGACCACATCCGCCACATCCGCCGCTGCTCCGAATCTTCGCATCGGAATCGATTCGATCATCTTCGCACGAATCTCGCTGCTCAAACCCTTCGTCATCGCCGTCTCGATGAAACCCGGAGCGACCGCGTTGACGGTGACGCCGCGAGGCGCGAACTCGCGAGCGAGCGATTTCGTCAGCCCAAGGAGCCCCGCCTTGCTGGCGGCGTAGTTTGCCTGCCCCGCGTTCCCCATGAGACCTATCACGGAGGATATGTTGACGATCCTGCCTTCTCTCTGCTTCAGCATGCCGGGCGCAAATACTTTGGCGCAGTTGAACGCTCCGGTAAGGTTGACCTTGATGACGGCGTCCCAGTCCTCCGGCGTCATTCTCAAGAGCAGCCTATCGCGCACGATGCCGGCATTATTCACCAGAAACGACACACCGCCCAATTCTTGAGCGATTCTCCCGCCCGTTTCCGCCACATCCTCGATGGACGCCACATTGCAGCGGTACGGCCGCGCGAGGGCGCCGAACCTTGAAAGCTCGTCCGCAGCGCCGGCCGCATCCTCGAGCAGAACATCGAGAATCGCAACGTTCGTTCCGCGTTCGAGGAGCGCGCGCGCCACTTCCCTGCCGATTCCGCGCGCGGCGCCCGTTACAACCGCGGTCTTGCTGTTGAAGTCCATCCGTCGAACCTCTGATGAAAATTCAATATATCATCCCGCGAATCCATTCAAGCAAAAAGTGCGTCTTGGATTCTACACGATCCCGGCCACACTCTGCGCATCCGTCAGCGAACGCACCTCCACTGCGGCGTTGATTCGTTTCATGAGGCCGGCGAGGACCTTGCCCGGACCCACTTCATACACGGGATCCGAACATGCCGAACCGAGCGTTTGCATGCAATCGATCCAGCGAACCGGCGATGAGAGCTGCCTGAACAGCAGATCGTGCACCCGGTCCTTATCCGTGACGGCTGCGCCCGTCACGTTCGCGACCCAGGGAACTCTGAGAGGCCGCACCTCGAACTTCTTCATATACGCCATCAGGCCCATGGCCGTTTTTTCCATCAGCGGGGAGTGAAAAGCCCCGCTCACCTGGAGCCTCATGGCGCGTTTCGCGCCCAAAGCTTTTGCCCGCTCGATTGCAAAGTCCACGGCATCGACCTCGCCTGAGATTGCGAACTGTATTGATGAATTATAGTTAGCAATAACTAATATACCTTTACTTGATCAGCAAGGCATCCATGGGACGAAGGCATCCGGCTGCGACGAGCGCCGAGAATTCGCCCAGGCTGTGGCCGGCCACGATGGAAGGCGAAACGCCCGACGCATCGAGGATGGCGATCACGACGAGGCTATGGAGAAGGATGGCCGGCTGGGCGTTGCTTGTCTTGGTCAATTCTTCGAGATCGCCCGCAAACGACAATTCGGCGATATCGAATCCCAGTTTGTCGTTCGCTTCGCGATAGAGTTCCCGCGCGACCGGAAATGCGTCGTAGAAGTCCTTGCCCATACCGACGTACTGCGAAGCTTGTCCGGGAAATATCATCCCAGCTTTCATCGTTCATGCCTTCCGCGTCTATCCAGTGTGCCGCAACAAAACCGATCCCCAGGTCAATCCGCCGCCGAACGCAACCAATAGAACAATATCTCCCTCATTCACCTTCCCGGCTTTTACTATCTCGTCGAAGGCGATGGGAATCGTCGCCGATGACGTATTGCCGAACCGTTCGAGGTTGATCACTACCTTCTCCTGCGGAAGTCCCAACCGTTTTGCGATCGCATCGAGTATCCGCATGTTCGCCTGGTGAGGGATGAAGAAATCGATGTCATCGAGAGCCATACCGGTGCGTTCCAGAACCTTCATCGTGGCGTCGACCATGGCTCGAACGGCGTACTTGAACACGCCGTCGCCTTTCATCTTGATGAAGTGATCGCGGCGTTCGTAGCTGTCCTTCGATAACGGCATCCGCGAACCTCCCGCAGGTATCTGGAGGAGATCCGCCAGCGATCCGTCGCTTTTCATGTAGGTTCCCAGAATGCCCTTTCCCGGCTCGCATGCCTCCACCACGACCGCACCCGCTCCGTCCCCAAACAAAACGCACGTCGCCCGGTCCTGCCAGTCGACAAACTTGCTGAGAACCTCCACACCGATCACCAACACGCGGCTCATTTGTCCGGAACAAATCAGGGCGTGGGCGTTGCTGAGCCCGTAGATGAATCCGCTGCAGGCGGCGTTGAGATCGTATGCAACGGCATTCTTCGCCCCCAGTTGGTCCTGCACGATACATGCCGTCGCCGGGAACTGCATATCCGAGGTGACCGTCGCCAGGATGATGCCGTCCAGCTCTTCCGCTTCGATGCCGGCATCATTGAGAGCGATCCGCGATGCGGCGAGCGCAAGGTCGGAAGCCGCTTCGCCGTCGGCCGCGATGCGCCGCTCCCGTATACCCGTTCTGGTCACGATCCATTCGTCGGACGTTTCCACTATTCTTTCAAGATCGAAGTTGGTCAATACCCGCTCGGGGCAATAGTGACCGATGCCCGCAATGCGCGATCCCCTAGGAGACGTTGGCAACGTTGTCCACCATTTCTTTGAAACGTTCTTCGATCTTATCGTTGATTCCAAGCTGCACGAATTTCTGGGCGCTCAGAACGGCGTTCTTGATGGCGCGGCTCGAACTCTTGCCGTGCGCGATGATCGTCACTCCATCCACTCCGAGAAGCAGCGCCCCTCCGTATTCGGCATAGTCGAGCTTTGAACGCAGCGAGGAAAAAGCCCCCCTCATCATAACGGCACCGAGCTTCGCAACAAAGCGCTTCTCGATCTCGGACTTGAGGATATGGGTGACAAAGGATACGATGCTCTCGGAGAACTTGAGGACGACGTTCCCGACGAAACCGTCGCACACGACGACATCCACGTTGCCGCTGAACACATCTCGTCCCTCGACGTTGCCGACGAAATTGAGGTTCTCCCGCTCCAGCATCTTGAATGCTTCGCGGACCAGCTCCTTGCCCTTGGTCGGCTCCTCGCCGATATTCAAGAGGCCGACGCGAGGGTTTTGAATGCCCAGTTGGTGTTCGGCGTATACGGTTCCCATGACTGCGAACTGCAGGAGATTGCGGGGGGTGCATTCCGAATTCGCGCCGACATCCAGGACGACGGCGCCTTTCTTCATGGTCGGCATGATCGTCGCGATGGCGGGGCGGCTCAAGCCGTGGAGCCGTCCGATCGTCACGAGGCTGCTCGCGATGGCCGCACCGGTATTGCCGGCGCTTACCATGGCTTCCGCGGCGCCTTCCTTCTGAAGGCGCGCAGCCACGAGAATGGAAGCGTCCTTCTTCTTTCTCACGGCGGCGGAAGGCATTTCGGACATGTCGATCGCCTGGGACGCGTGGACGATTTCCACGTGCGCGCCGGGCGTGGCGTGCGCCTCGACGAGGGGGCGGAGCACGTTCTCGTCTCCGACGAGCAGTATGTGGATGGAACCGGGGTTGACCCCGGCCGCGGAGAGCGCGCCCTCGACGATTGTCTCGGGACCCCGGTCTCCGCCCATGGCGTCCACAGCGATTCTCACGCGATCGACTCCTTAGAGTTCTTCATCCGACTTGACGATTTCCCGGCCGCCGTAATATCCGCAGTTCGGGCACACGCTGTGGGCCATTTTCAACTGGTGGCAGCGAGAACACTTGGTCAAACCCGGAGCGTCGAGCTTCCAGTGCGTCCGCCGTTTGTTTTTTCTCGCCTTTGACGTTCTTCTTTTTGGAACAGCCATGAGTTCTCCTTTTGCTCGATTTACCGATCGTATCTGTTTTTCAATTTATGCAGGATATGCCTTCGATGATCAGTTTCACGGACGCAATTGCACGTCTCGAGGTTGAGGTTGACGCCGCATTCCGTGCATAATCCCTTGCAGTCGTCGCGGCAGAGAATCTGCATGGGTATGCTCACGATGAGATTCTCATAGATGTGCGCATCCAGGGACAGCTCGTGCTTTCCCGCCGGCAAATAGACATACTCCTCCAGCGCTTCCTCGAACTCCTCCGCCTTGTTCGCTCCGCCCCGCTGGACCACGAGGTCGAAGGAGGTTTCCAGGCGATGGTGCACGGGATCGAGGCACTTGTGGCAGAACGTCGCGAGCGCGCCCAGAATATCCACGGTCAGGTAGTAGAGATCTCCGCTCCGCCGAACCATAATGTCGAGGCGGCACGGCACGGCATTCTCTTCCCCCTGGAAATCGCGAACATGAAAGGTCTCGTCCGCCGATAGTCCGTCTTCCGTGCCCGTGAGCTTCTCGAAATCGATGATCATTGCCTGTTCGCCTCGAATGCGCCTCGATGCACGCCGGTATGTCCCGTTCAGCCCGTAATTTATAAATCACCGAAGGCGATTGCAATCTCTTTTTTTGCGGCCTCGGGCGAGTCGGACGCATGGACGGCGTTGCATTGAATCGAGGTGCCGTACATGAACCGCAGCGTTCCGGGTTTCGCGCGGGCCGGATCGGTCGGGCCGATGAACGCCCGGATGTCCTCGACGACGGCGGCGCCCTCCAGCTCGAGCGCGACCACGGGGCCGCCGGTCATATAGTCGATGAGCGACGGGAAGAAATCCTTGCCCCGGTGAACGTCGTAGAAACGCTCCGCCGTCGCGCGATCGAATGCGACCATGGCCATGCGGCGGATCGCAAAGCGATTCCTGAGCAGGAGCGCGATTATCTCGGGATACGCCCCTCGCTCGACGATGTCCGGCTTTATCATCAGCAACGTTTTCATGCTCTCCAACAGCCTCGCTCGCAGCCGGCTCAGGCCTTGAGTCCCGGCGCCGCCGCCCTCAGGAGGCGGGTGATTTCCGAAGGAATGCCTGCGACGGGCACGCCCGCTTTTCTGAAGGCTTCAATCTTCTCAGCCGCCGTGCCCGACCCTCCTGAAACGATCGCGCCCGCATGCCCCATCCGTTTTCCGGGAGGAGCGGTTTGCCCCGCGACGAAGGCGACCACCGGTTTCGACATGTGCCCGGAAATGAAGGCGGCCGCTTCTTCCTCGTCCGTTCCCCCGATCTCTCCGATGAGGACGACGGCTTTCGTCTTGGCATCCTTCTCGAAGGCGGCCAGAGAGTCGATAAAGTTCGTGCCGATGAGCGGATCGCCGCCGATGCCGATGCACGTGGATTGGCCGAAACCGTTCGACGTGAGCTGGAACACGATCTCGTACGTGAGCGTCCCGCTCCTCGAAACGACGCCGACCGATCCGCCTTTGAATATGGCCGCGGGGAGTATTCCCACCTTGACCTTGTCCTTCGGGGCGATGATGCCGGGACAATTGGGGCCGATCAACCGGCACCCCTTCGACTTGATATACGGCAGCACCCACGACATATCCTTGACCGGCACTCCTTCGCTAATGCACACGACGAGCTTCGCTCCCGCGTCGGCGGCCTCGCACACCGCGTCGGCGGCGAACGGGGCGCGGACGTAGATCACGGATGTGTTTGCGCCCGTCGCGTCGACGGCTTCCTTGACGGTGTCAAAAATGGGGACCCGTCCTTCGAACGTCTGGCCTCCCTTGCCGGGCGTCACGCCCGCAACGACGGCGGTGCCGTATCCGAGCATCTGCGACGAATGGAACGTACCGTCCCTTCCGGTGATTCCTTGAACGACGACTTTTGTTTTTGCGTTTATGAATATGCTCACGACCCTCAGCCTCCGTGCATGTTGATTGCCTTTCTCTACCGCGCCAATTCAATCGCTTTCTTGACCCCCTCGTCCATCGTCGACGCCGGATGCAATTTGACCTCGGCGAGGATCTTCTTCGCCGCTTCCTCATTGGTGCCGGTCAGCCGCACGACAACGGGCAGATCCAGGTTCATCTGCTTGAATGCGGCGACGAGACCCTTGGCGACATCGTCGCACCGGGTGATC
>JACQXT010000053.1:0-5537 GCA_016208665.1 Chitinivibrionia bacterium
ATATTTCTGCTGACATGCCGGGCATTCGCTGATAGATTGTATGGCTATGCCGATACGATTCACGCTCGAGACGACGGACGCGCAGGCGCGCGCGGGCAGCCTCTCCACGGACCACGGAGATGTGCCCACGCCCGTTTTCATGCCGGTCGGCACGCAGGCGGCCGTCAAGGCCGCGACACCCGGAGTGCTCAAGGATGTCGATGCGACGATCGTGCTGGCCAATGCGTACCATCTGTTTCTCAGGCCGGGGATCGATACGATCGAGGAGGCCGGAAGGCTGCACCGGTTCATGAACTGGGACCGGGCGATCCTCACCGACAGCGGCGGATATCAGGTATTCAGTCTCGCCGATCTGAAGAAGGCAAGCGGCGACGGAATCGAGTTTCGATCCCACATCGACGGATCGCTGCACTTCTTCACGCCCGAGACCGTCATCGATGCCGAGGTGCGGCTCGGCGCCGATATCATCATGAGTTTCGATTACTGCCCGCCCTATCCCTGCACGCGAACGCAGGCCGAGGAGGCGGTCGCGCTCACCGGGAAGTGGGCGGCGCGGGGCGCCGCGGTCTACGGAACGCGGATCGAGCGGAACGGATACGAACAGGCGCTGTTCGGCATCGTGCAGGGGTCCGTTCATGAAGACCTGCGCAGGCGCTCGGCTCTCGAACTCCTTGAGATCGGGTTTCCGGGATATGCCCTCGGCGGCCTCTCCGTCGGAGAAGAGAAGGCGCAGATGCTCGACATCGTCGAGTTCACGGCGTCCCTGCTGCCGGGAGACAAACCCCGTTACCTGATGGGCGTGGGCACGCCCCTCGACCTCGTCGAAAGCGTGGCGCGCGGCGTGGATATGTTCGACTGCGTCCTTCCGACGCGGAATGCCCGGAACGGAACGGTCTTCACGAGCTCGGGCAAGCTGGTCATCAGGAATGCGGCATACGCGCGGGACTTCTCTCCCCTCGATCCCCAATGCCGATGCTACACCTGCCGGCAGTATTCGCGGGCGTATCTGAGGCACCTCTTCATGGCGGGAGAGATACTCGGACCGGTCCTCGCGACCCACCACAGCCTGCATTTCTATTGCCGGCTGATGCGGGATGCGCGGGGCGCGGTGCTGAGCGGCTCGTTTTTTGACTGGAAGAAACGATTTATCGATTGTTATACTTCCGGGGAACCGGATGTGCCGGGCGCATCGAACCGTGCCCGCGAGAACAAGGAGGAACGATGAAGGATATTCTGTTTGCAATGGGACCCTCGGGCAGCCAGGGAGGATCGCCGTTCGCGATGCTCTTGCCGATCGTCGGCATGCTCGTCATCTTTTATTTGCTTCTCATCAGGCCCCAGCAGAAGCGGCAGAAGCAGCAACAGCAGATGATCGACGCGTTGAGAAAGGGCGACCGCGTCATAACCACGAGCGGGATATACGGCACGATCGCCGGCATCAAGGATAACATTATCGTGCTTACGATAGCGGAGAACGTGAAAGTGGAGATCATGAAGAACTCCGTCGCATCCCTTGTTCAGAAGAGCGACTGATTTCCGCTGGAAAAAGCCGGGGCGGAACGTTATGTTATAAAAAGACATGCACCGAACGTCGCCGCGGCAGCCGGAGAACGTGCCGGCCGGAGCGGAGAATCACGTTATGGATACCTTGGATTTGAGAATATACGGCGATCCCGTACTCAGAAAGAAAGCCGCGCGCATCGAGCTCTTCGACGAGAAGTTGAAGGAGTTTGCCGCGGCCATGATTCGCACTATGATCGCCGAACGGGGTATCGGCCTTGCGGCGCCTCAGGTGGGAATCAGCAAACGCCTCATCATCGCGCTCGGCATGAGGGATCTGGACGACGCATCCGCCCCTCCGCTCGTCCTGGCGAATCCCGTGGCAACGGACCGTTCGAGCGAAACATGGTCGTATGAAGAAGGCTGCTTGAGCGTGCCCGGCATTTCGGCCGCCGTCATCCGCCCGAACGAAGTCTCGGTTGCGTATCAGGACCTTGCAGGGGAAGAGCGGACGATTTCGGCGGAGGGAATTTTTGCGCGGATACTGCTTCACGAAATCGATCATCTCGACGGCACGCTCTTCATCGACCACCTATCCAGCGCCAACAAGAGCCTGGCCAAATCCAAATTGAAACGCCTTGACCAGTACAAACATCTCTTTTAACGGCGGAGAAACCTCCGCGCAGCCCGTGACGCCGACCGTCGTATTCATGGGCAGCCCGGGCTTCTCCGTTCCCACGCTCATACTCTTGCACCAATCCAAGCGGTACGAAGTCGTCCTCGTGGTTACCCAGCCCGATAAGCCGCAGGGCAGGGGGAGGAAGGTGGCGCCGACGCCGGTTCGCAGCACGGCGGAAGCTCTCGGCCTGCCCGTCGCCATAAGGGAGAAGGGGGGCTACGGAGAGCTTCGAGAGCGCATATCGCTCCTGAAACCCGATTTCATCGTCGTCGTCGCGTTCGGCCTCATCCTCAGGGAAGATATCCTTGCCATCCCGAAATACGGCTGCATCAACCTGCACGCTTCGCTGCTCCCCCGCTATCGCGGCGTATCGCCGATATCGTCCGCGCTGCTCGCCGGCGAGCAGGTGACCGGCTGCACGTCGATGTTCATGGATCAGGGCATAGATACCGGAGCCATCCTGCTCGAACGCGAAACGCCGATACTTCCCGAGGATACGGCAGGGAGCCTTTCCGTGAAACTGGCGGTGCTCGGCGCGCATGTGATAGCGGACACTCTGGAGAGAATACTCTCGGGATCCCTCGCGGGACGCGCGCAAGACGAGAGCAAGGCGACGTACACCCGGAAATTGAAGAAAGACGACGGCAAGATCGATTGGAGCCGCGATGCCGAGTATATCGCCAGATTGGTCCGGGCGATGCATCCCTGGCCGACCGCGTACACGTTCTTCGCCAGCAAACGCTTGATCGTTCTCGGGGCCCGCGCATGCGCTGCCGGCGGCACCGGGAGCCTGCCGGGCGCCGTCGTTTCGACCGACCCCCTGCGGGTGAGTTGCGGCCTCGGAGCGCTCGAGATCGGCGAGGTTAAGGTTCAGGGCAAGGAACGGCAAAGCGCCGGGGAATTCGTTTCGGTCAACCGCATTTCGGCCGGAACCGTCCTGTCCGGCGAAGTACCTTCCGAGGGTCATTGACCGTTCGGCGGGCGCTGCGCTACACTTCTTTGGACCGGGCCGGATGAACGAAGCTTCATGCGCCGCTTTTTTGCGGCGCGTCCCGATAACCGCTCGTTATGCATCCGGAAGGCGGCGCAAAAAAGGCGGAACCCGTATGAGAATCAATTCGACGCTCGCGTATGTTCTTACGGCCGCGGGGGTCTTTGTCCTCGGTGTCTTGATCTTCAATTATCTCATCATGCCGATGGTCGTTCACCGGCACAACACCGTCCTCATTCCGGAACTCGCCGGCATGAGCGGAAAACAAGCCGAACGCGAATTGCGAAAACTCAACCTCGAGTGCCAGACGGTGCGGAAGGAGTTCGCCGAGGGCGTTCCGGAAGGATATGTCGTTTCCCAGAATCCACGGGCGAATGAATCGGTGAAGGAGGGCCGCACGGTTTCCATTGTGCTCAGCCTCGGCCCGAAGATGCAACGGGTGCCGGAAGTGGTCGGCCTGCCTCTCAGACAGTGCCGCATGGTGCTCGGGAGAAACCATTTCAAAGTCGGAAGGATCGCCAAGAAGGTGCTCGTCGGCGAATCGCCGGAGACGGTTGTTGCGACGTCTCCCGGAGCCGGCATCGAAGTGGCCGAAGGAGGAACGGTCGATATTCTCATCAGCGTCGGAGGAAGGCCGCGCTCGTTCATGATGCCCGACCTCGCAGGGCAGGATTTGCTGTTCGTGAGGACCGTACTCGAGCGGAAGGGATTCCGCATCGGGGCGGTTCGTTACGAACTGCGCCAGGGCGCCTACCCGAATACGATCGTCGGCCAGATCCCGAAGCCGGGATGCCAGATAAGGGAAGGAGACTCGATTGAGCTGGTGGCTGCGACAACGCGCTGAGGGCGCCGCGGTGGCGCCGAGCGTCCTATCGGCCGATTTTACGAATCTGGCGAACGAGCTGCGCGCCGTCGAAACGGCGGGCGCCGACCTGCTTCATCTTGACGTGATGGACGGCCGGTTCGTGCCGAACCTCACCTTCGGTCCCATGATCGTCGAAGCCATATCGCGCCTCACATCCTTGCCCCTCGTAGCCCACCTGATGATAGCCGATCCCGACCGGCTCTTACCTTCGTTTATCGAGAGCGGGGCGCGCTGCGTGAGCATCCACGCGGAAGCGTCTACGGATCTCGTCCGCGATCTCGACCGAATCCGTTCCCTTGGAGCCCTGAACGGAGTGGCGCTGAATCCGGATACGCCGTTGGAGGCCGTGGAGCACGTGCTGGACCGCCTCGATCTTCTGCTGATCATGAGCGTCTTCCCCGGATTCGGAGGACAGCGGTTCATCGAGACCGTTCTTCCAAAGGTATTGCGGGTAAAAGAGTTAAGAGAGGCTCGGGGGCTCGGTTTTGCCATCGAGATCGACGGGTCGCCGGGACCGCGGTTTTCAAGAGCGCCGATTATGCGCATGCGATCAGGGAACTCCGAGGCGCTCCAGGACGCGCTTCCTAGATTCAGAGGCCCGCCAATCGCCGTTTCGCTGCCATGAGAACGAATATGCTTGCAATATCGGCGATATTTTGATAACTTTTATTACTTTGTAGGTTTAGTGCCTGCCTGAACTTGGTCTCATTTACCCAAGCAACAGAGCGACGAGGACGTTCTCGAGAGAGGCGAGCGTGTTTACAGATTTAGCTCAAAAATTTGATTCTATCTTTGCGAAGCTCCGGAGCAAGGGACGCCTATCGGAAAAGGACGTTCAGGCGAGCATGCGCGAGGTTCGCAGAGCGCTTCTCGAGGCCGACGTGAATTACAAGGTAGTCAAGGATTTTGTCGCCGGCGTCGAGGAGAGGGCGCTTGGCGAGAGCGTCATCAAGAGTTTCACTCCCGCTCAGCAGATCGTCAAGATCGTGCATGAAGAACTCACCTCATTGCTCGGCAAAACGGCGAAGCCGTTCATTCTCAAGGGGCCGTTCTCGAGCGTTATGGTGGTCGGACTCCAAGGATCGGGAAAAACCACATTCGCGGCGAAGCTCGGAAAGTATCTCAAGAAGAAGGGAAAGCGCCCGCTGCTCGTCGCACTCGATATCTACCGGCCCGCGGCCGCCGAGCAACTCGAAATCCTGGGGCGGCAGGTCGATATCCCCGTATACCGGAAAGATGTGGCGAACGTGAAGGAGATATTCGAGGGCGCGGAGGAAAGGGCGCGGGCCCTCCTGTGCGATGCGCTGATTCTCGATACGGCCGGCCGTCTCCACATCGACGACGACATGATGCGCGAACTCGAGGCGCTCAAGGAACTGGCGAAGCCCGAGGAGATCCTCCTCGTTCTGGACAGCATGACGGGGCAGGAAGCGGTTTCGGTCGCAAACGCCTTCAAGGAGCGGCTCGCGTTTTCCGGCGTCGTGCTCACGAAACTCGACGGC
>JACQXT010000053.1:5595-10538 GCA_016208665.1 Chitinivibrionia bacterium
CATCCCGACCGGCTTGCCAGCCGGATTCTCGGCATGGGGGATATTCTCTCGCTGGTCGAAAAGGCGCAGGAGGGAATCGACCTCGAGCACGCGCAAAAGCTCGAGAAGCGGCTGCGGGAGCAGACGTTCTCGCTCGAAGACTTCGTCGTCGAATTGCGGCGACTGAGGAAAATGGGTCCCATCGAGCATATCATCGAGATGATACCGGGGCTGCCCAAGAAGGCGCTCAAAGACGTGCAGATCGACGAACGCCAGTTCGTCCGGACGGAAGCCATCATCAATTCGATGACCAGGGTGGAACGGCTGAATCCCTCGATCATAGACGGGAGCAGGAGAAAACGGATCGCCAAGGGGAGCGGGACCACCGTCCAGAGCATCAACCAGCTCCTGCGGCAATTTCAGGAAATGAAGAAAATGATGAAGATGTTCGGAAAAGCCGGCGCGGCCAAGAAATTGAGAATGCCGTTCATGCCGGGGTAAACGTACACGCATCGATCGATCGGCAATCACTGATAACACGGAGGTGCACACATTGTCAGTCAAGATCAGATTGAAACGGATGGGATCGAAGAAGAAACCGTTTTACAGATTCGTCGCCGCGGATTCGAGGAACGCCCGCGACGGCCGCTTCATCGAGACGCTGGGGTACTATAATCCCATGACGAATCCGCCCGATCTCAAGATAGACGAAGAGGCGGTTTCCAAGTGGCTGAAGCGCGGAGCCCTGCCGTCGCCGAATACCGAGAGCCTCTTCCGGAGAATCGGATTCATGCAGCGGTGGCAGCTCCTCAAGCAGGGCGTCAAACCCGAGGAGCAGGCGCAGGCGAAAACCGCGGAAGCGGCCGCAGATCAGGCAAACGAGGGCGAGGCGCGCTAGCGCTCGTTCCCGGAAGCCGGCACTCGAACACTGCGAAAAAGGTGATGATCGTTATGGGTGAGGTTACCAAAGCAA
This sequence comes from Chitinivibrionia bacterium, assembly GCA_016208665.1. GTDB lineage: Bacteria > Krumholzibacteriota > Krumholzibacteriia > WVZY01 > WVZY01 > JACQXT01. The sequence goes on from JACQXT010000053.1 coordinate 6,548, forward strand.
CGATACGAGCACTCATTGAGTATATCGCAACTTCTCTCGTCGAGGATCCGAAGAACGTCAAGGTCCGGGAGTCGCAGAAGGACAACTACTCCGTCATGGAGCTCTCGGTCGGTTCCGAGGATCTGGGAAAGGTAATCGGCAAGAACGGCCAGACCGCGCGCGCGATACGAACGCTCGTGAATGCCGCGGCGAGCAAGGCCGGAGAGAAGATAATTTTCGAAATCAAGGAATGATGAGCGGGAAGAACACCGATGTATATCTCGGACGCCTGGTCAAGGCGTTCTGGATCAAGGGAGAGGTCAAGTTCCATCCTTCCGACGACTTCTGGGATCCTGTCCTGGAATCCCGGGAACTGCGTATCGTGGTTGAATCGTCAAGACGCAGGACGGACCCCGCGTCGGAACGGTGACGGGCATGCTCTTTACTCCGGCGCATCCTATTTATGAAGTAACGGGCGAAAACGGCGTGAGCCTCGTGCCTGCGGTTCCGGAGTTTATCGTCGGCGTGAACATCGAGGCGGGAGAAATCATTATCAAACCCATACCGGGATTGTTGAACGAATAGCGCATGAATATCAACGTCATCAGCATATTTCCCGGCGCGATGGAGACCATTCTATCCATGGGAACGATGGGGATCGCCGCGAAGAAATCCCTGGCCGGTTACCGTGTGGTGGACCTGCGGGATTTCGCGAAGGACAACTACGGATCGGTGGACGATGTGCCGTACGGGGGAGGCGGGGGAATGGTGATGATGGTCGAACCGATCTGCGATGCAGTGCGGAGCCTCGGGCTTCGGGAAGGCAGTCCCGTCATTCTCATGAGTCCGGCCGGACGCATGTTCGACCAGGCTCTGGCGCACCGTTTCGCCGCGGCCGACGAGCTTACGTTCGTCTGCGGACGGTACAAAGGGGTCGATGAACGCGTGCGCGAACTTGTCGCCACCGACGAAGTTTCCATCGGAAACTTCGTGCTGAGCGGAGGCGAACTTGCGGCGGCCGTCTGCATCGAGGCCGTCGTGCGGCTCCTCGACAACGTGCTGGGAAACGAGGAGTCGAGGGATACCGACTCGTTTTCGGAGCGGAGGAAGCACATTCTCGATTGCGCATATTACACGAGACCTGTAGAATTCAACGGCCTGAGGGTGCCCGACGTGCTGCTCTCCGGCAATCACAAGGAAATACAGAAGTGGCGGGAGAATTCGTCTCTCGAACGGACGCGCGCGCGCAGGCCGGATCTGCTCGCGAACGGCGCCCGCGAATCATGAGAATTCGGCGTTCCGGCAGCGGGCGCCCCATACATACGAAATACGAACCGGCCGTTTCAAACCGAAGGAGAGGTTGACGCATGAACACACTCGAAAAGATCGAGCGCAAGATGCTCAAGAAGACAGACTACGAAATCGAGATCGGAGACACCGTCCGGGTGAAAGTGCGCGTCGTCGAAGGCAGCAAGGAGCGGGAACAGGCGTTTCAAGGCGTAGTGATCCAGCATCGCGGCAGCGGCGCCGGCGAGACCTTCACGGTGCGCAAGATCAGCTCGGGGATCGGCGTCGAGCGGATTTTCCCGGTGCAGTCTCCGGGACGCGGCGACCGGCACCTTCTCCTCGATGCCTTCGATCGAGCGTACCGCGCCCGCGGCGCGGAGGTGCTTGCGGGCGTCGACGAAGCGGGCCGGGGAGCGCTCGCCGGGCCCGTTGTGGCCGCCGCGGTCGTCCTGCCGCCGTCGTCGGACCTCGTCGGGGTGAGGGATTCCAAGCAAGTGGGAGAACTCGAGCGCGAGGAGTTGTTTTCGGAGATCGTGGAAAAAGCGGCGGCGGTCGGAATCGCGTTCTCGAATCCCGGATTCATCGACAGGCATAACATTCTCGTCGCCACGCTGGCGGCGATGTCAGCCGCCATAGCCAGGTTGAAGGTGCCGCCCCAGGTGGCGATTGTCGACGGCAGGGACGCCCCCGCCGCCTCGTGTGCAGTGATTCCCGTTATCGGCGGCGACAGGCTCAGCCTGTCGATTGCGGCTGCATCGATCATCGCCAAAGTCGCGCGGGACAGATGGATGAGAAAGCTTCATCAGAAGCATCCGGTGTATAACTTTTTGAAAAATAAAGGGTATGGCACTCAGGAGCATGTCGACGCAATTCAGACGTACGGAATGACCTCCACGCACCGGAAAAGCTTCCGCGTGAAAAGCATTGAAAATATTCCGCACATGCTTTAATTATTATACCAGCGGCGTCGATGCGGCATAGGCTGCCTGCCCGGAATGCCGGGCCGCCGCAGGCGGTTGCGGCTCGATCAACGAGGATGCGGTGATGCGGCGGTGGATACGAGGAGCCTGGGAGAACTCGGCGAGAAGATCGCGGAAGCGTTTTTGCGAATGAAGGGATACGCGATCCTCGCAAAGAATTACCGATACGCGGGGCGCGAAATAGACCTGATCGCCCGGAGAGGGAATGTGCTCGCGGCTGTCGAAGTCAAGCTGCGGCGGGGCGACCGGTTCGGATCCGCCGTGGAGTCGGTCGATTCACGAAAAGTGGCGCGCATCGCCGTTGCGCTCGAGGGGTATATCCGCTCCCGGGACGATGCGGCGAGCCCGAGAATAGACCTCGTTGTGATCGATATGTCTCCCGATATGCATGAGATGACGGTACGTCACCTCGAAGGGATATGCTGAGGCTTCGGACCCCACCCGAACGGAATCTGATTCGATACACGCTTTCAGAAGGAGTGATGTCGGTGAAGAAGATCCTTTGTTCCGTGCTGCTGCTGCAGCTCATCGTTGGATGCTCCTTTGTCAAGAAGACCGTCGTCAAGGATATACCGCTTGAGCAGCAGAAGATGCTGATCGAGAAATACGCCGATAAGGCGGCATGGACGCGTCTCATTGTCGAAGATCTGAAGCAGCGCGGCGTCGTCCAGCGCGACGTGAAGGTAACGATCGCCGATCTCGATTTTCACTGGAGCGGATCCGTCACCGTCCTGACCGAAAAGCGCAAGAGGATCGTGTACGGCTTGAATATCGAGCGTCCGCTGACCGTCGAGAAAATCGAGAGCCGGCTCGATGAGGTGTTCTGGTTCGATTCTCCCATGCTCCGCCACGTCTCCTACATCCGCACATGGGGAAAGAAAACCGCGCAGGCGATCCGCAACCACGAGGTGTTCATCGGCATGGCCGGAGACGCCGCCCTCGAATCCTGGGGCGTCCCGACAAAGTTGAACGTCACCGATATCGCCGGCAAGAAGGAAGAGCAGTGGGTGTACACTGTCGGGAAAAGAAGCAAATACATCTATATCATCGATAATAAGGTCTCGAAATGGGAGGATTGACCGGCGCCGATCACGGCACCAGCGGGACCGTCCGCACTATCTCTTCGATCGTCGTTTGACCGTTCAGCAGATTCTTCACGGCCGAGGCCAGCAAGGATTCGGTTCCGGCCCGCTGGGCGGCCTGCATGATGTCTTTCTCGTCCGCCTTGTCCCTGATGAGAGTCCGTATCGCGGTATCCATCTCGATGATCTCGCATATCCCCCGCCGTCCCTTGAATCCCGTGTGCCTGCAGGACTGACAGCCCGCGCCGGCGCGGAGCATCGCAAACGATTCGGGATCCCCCCGCAGTCCGAAGAGTTCGAGCTGCTGCGAACTGATGCGGGCCTTCGTTTGACAATGGGGGCAGATCTTCCTCACCAGCCGCTGGGCGATCACGCCGAGGAGCGTCGAGGCGATCAGGAACGACTCGATGTTGAGGTCCCTGAGGCGCGTGATGGCGCTGGCCGCGTTGTTGGTGTGCAGCGTGGTAAGCACGAGATGGCCCGTGAGCGCTGCTTGAACGGCGTATTCCGCCGTTTCGTGGTCGCGAATCTCGCCGATCATGATGATATCGGGATCCTGGCGCAGCACGTGTCTCAATGCGGTGGTAAAGGTGAGATCGATCTGGTGCTGCACGGCAATCTGGTTGAACGGCTCATACACCATCTCGATCGGATCCTCGATCG
>JACQXT010000054.1:0-11664 GCA_016208665.1 Chitinivibrionia bacterium
GGTTTGGCACCTCGATGTCGGCCCATCGCATCCTGGGGCTGGAGAAGGTCCCAAGGGTTTGGCTGTTCGCCAATTAAAGCGGTACGCGAGCTGGGTTTAGAACGTCGTGAGACAGTTCGGTCCCTATCCTTCGCGGGTGTAGGAGATTTGAGAGGAGCTGTCCTTAGTACGAGAGGACCGGGATGGACGAACCTCTAGTGCGCCAGTTGTCCTGCCAAGGGCACAGCTGGGTAGCTATGTTCGGATGGGATAACCGCTGAAAGCATCTAAGCGGGAAGCCCACCTCAAAACTAGATCTCCCAGGGCTTCGGCCCTCTAAAGGCTCCTTGGAGATGACAAGGTTGATAGGCCGGAGGTGTAAGCACGGCAACGTGTTCAGCCGACCGGTACTAATAAGCCGTGAGACTTAATCCATTAAAAGATTTTTGGTGCTTGCTTACTTCACCCTACAAGTTGTTGTTATATTGCTCGGCGCGAGATCATCGGTCGAAGAGACGATGCACTCCGAATGCCACCGTTCTTGCGCCGTCACGAGTTTTTCGGTGACCATAGCGTAGGGGGTACACCCGTTCCCATTCCGAACACGGAAGTTAAGCCCTGCCGCGCCGATGGTACTGCCAGGGAGACCTGGTGGGAGAGTAGGTCGTCGCCGAAATATATAAGAGAACCCCGAAGGCTCGAGAGAGCAGTCGGGGTTTTTTTATTCCTCCACCACTGTCAACCGGTGCCGGTTGCGCTAACTTTTCCTGTTGATTGATACGAAGCCCGTATATAATCCGCTGATAGCGAACAAGAAGGCGCACATGCTGATTTCATTGATGCAATTAAATCCCATCGTGGGAGACATAGAAGGCAATGTCTCCAGGGCGATCGAACTCCTCCGGAAGGTTTCGAAGGATCATCCCGATCTCATCGTATTCCCCGAACTCTCAATAACCGGCTATCCGCCGAAGGATCTTCTCGAACGCCCCGACTTCATTGAAGAAGCCGCGGACGGACTGCAAAAACTTGCGGCCGTCTCGGCCTCATATCCTTCCATCGGAATCATCGCCGGAGTGCCCCTTCTGAACAACCGAGCAGACGGCAAGGGGATCCACAATGCGGCAGCCCTCATTCATAACGGGGAAGTCGTGTTCAAGCAGGCGAAGTCTCTCTTGCCGACGTACGACGTGTTCGACGAGGCCCGGTACTTCGATCCGGCTCAAGACATCGACGTCGTCTCATTCAAAGGAGAGACACTCGGCATCACGATATGCGAGGACGCCTGGAACGATCCGGACTTTTACGCCCGGCGGCCGTATTCCACGGATCCCGTCGCGACACCCGCCGGCAAAGGGGCAACGCTTTTCATCAACATCTCCGCCTCTCCCTTCAGCGCCGGCAAGGAACGGGTTCGATTCGAACTTCTCAGCCACCAGGCCCGGAAACACCGTCTGCCGATCGCGGTCGTGAACCAGGTCGGCGGGAACGACGATCTCATTTTCGACGGGAGGAGCCTGTTCATTGACGAACGGGGCGACGCGCAGCTCGTCCTTCCAGCGTTCGAAGAGACGGCGGCGACGTTTGATACCGCCGCGCGCAGGGCGCCGTCTCCCTATCCGTACGCGGAAGAGGTCGAGAGCATATATAAAGCCCTGGTCCTGGGCACGCGGGATTATGTGAGAAAATGCGGTTTCGAGCGCGTGATTCTCGGGCTCTCGGGAGGCATAGATTCGGCGGTGACGTGCGCCGTCGCCGCCGACGCCGTCGGCGCGGAACACGTCCTTGCGCTCGCGATGCCCTCGCCGTATTCCTCCGAAGCGAGTATGAGAGACGCGGAGCTGCTCGCGCGGAACTGCGGCGTCGAGCTCACGGTCGTTCCAATACCCGACATCATGAGAGCCTATGAAGACGCCCTGGCGGATCACTTCAAAGGCGTTGAGCCGGATGTAACGGAGGAGAACATCCAGGCGCGCATCCGCGGCAACATCCTGATGGCCTTTGCGAACAAATTTGGGTTCCTGCCGCTCTCGACGGGCAACAAGAGCGAGCTCGCAGTCGGATATTGCACACTCTACGGAGACATGAGCGGCGGGCTCGCCGTCATCTCCGACGTGCCGAAAACGCTCGTGTACAAGCTGGCGGAGCATATAAACAAGGATGGCGAGGTGATTCCCGGCAACACTATCAAGAAGCCGCCATCCGCGGAATTGAAGGCGAACCAGGTCGACCAGGACACGCTGCCGCCGTATGAGATCCTGGACGCGATCCTGGCCCGGTATATCGATCAAGGCGGATCGAGCGAGGATATCGTTGCAGCAGGATTCGACCGGGAAACGGTCCGATGGACGATCGATGCGGTGCGGCGGAACGAGTACAAGAGAAAACAGTCTCCGCCGGGATTGAAGGTCACCTCGAAGGCATTCGGCAGCGGGCGGAGGTTGCCGATAGCGGCTCGTTACAAGGTGTAGGACTCTCCACGGCAACGATAGCGCCCGCTCTGTTGTGAGCGCGCCCCGCGCCCTGGGCGGCTTTTCCGAATCAGACAATCATGCAAGACACCATGCGAAATCCGGCTCCCGTCGTTTCGGCGATCATACCGTGCTTTAACGGCGAGCGCTTCATCGGCCGCGCGATCGAGAGCGTGCTCGGCCAGTCGTTCGAGCGGCTGGAGGCGATAGTCGTAGACGACGGCTCGACTGACTCCTCGGCTTCGATCATTCGTCGGGAAAGAGCGTGCCGAAGAGCGCCCGCGTGCCGGCTGATTTCAACGCGCTGTCCCGGATCGGCATGCTTCAGTCGCTCTATATCGATAATTTCATCCCGCTCGGTTCGGCGCTGGTGCGGCGGGAATGTTTCGATGCGCTGGGGCCGCTCGACGAACGAATCAGAGGAGGCTCGGACGATTATGAATTCTGCCTCCGTGTACTCTCGAAGTACAAGGCTCGATACGTCGACGAGGCGCTGACCGTTCGCACGCTCCACGAAGCCAACTACACGAATGCGGAACGGATGCTCCCCGAAGTGCTAGGCATCATCGATTCGTTTGCCGGGCGCGTGCCGGAACTCGCGCATCTCAAAAACAGGCGCTCGAGCGACCTCCTCTTCAAGCTCGGCTGGTACCACATGAGAAGCGGAGACAGCAGGCGGGCGCGGGAGGCGTGCGCACAGTCGTTTGCTCTCCGCCCCCGCAATCTGAAATCCGCCGTGGGCCTATTGTTCGCGATCCTCGGGCCCGCCGGCAGGGCGGGCGTGAGATGGTGGTATTCGTTGAAGAGGTGAATGTGTTCATGAAGCACGGGAAGCGAGCACGGGCGGGGTGATCGGCGACAGGACCCGCGCCGCATAATCATGAAACCCTTCAGGGAAATCGACTATTCCAGCGACATTGGCATCGAGGCCTTCGGCGGCGATCTCGCAGATCTCTTCCGCAACGCCGCGCTCGGCCTCTTCGGACTCCAGGTCCGCGGCGCCGTCGGGGCCTCCGGCACACGGTCGATCGCCGTGCGCTCGTCATCCTTCGAGAACCTGCTTGTCGACTGGCTTTCGGCGATCATCACCTCCGCCGCTTCGCATGGAGAACTGTACCGCGATGTAACCGTGGAATCGATCGGCGAGTATTTCATCGAGGGGACGCTTCAAGGCGAACCTATCGATTCCGCGAAGCACGAGCTCAGATTCGAGGTCAAAGCCGCGACCTACCATGGCGTTTTCGTTCGAAAGGACAAGCGGGGGTACGCGGCCCGTGTGATATTCGATCTATAGGAGAAGCGGCTCGGGAGCGCCTCCGGCGCTCGCTAACGCCGGGGAGTGAAGAAAATGGCGACGTTGCATGTCTGGATCGAGGGAAGGGTGCAAGGCGTGTTCTTCAGGGACTCGACGTGGAGAAAAGCCCTCGAACTGGGATTAACAGGCTGGGTGCGCAACCTGCCCGACGGACGGGTCGAGGCGGTGTTTCAGGGAGACGAGGAGGCGTGCCGGAAGGCGCTTCTCTACGTTCATAACGGCCCGCCGGGCGCACGGGTGAGCGATGTTCAACACCGCTGGGAATCCGACGCTTCGATTTTTACGCGTTTCGAGGTCACCTATTGAATGCCCGGGGAACGACCGGGCCCGCAGCGCACCCATCCAATATTTGATTTACAGAGAACGGCCGTTTTCATATACTCCAACAACCTCTTTTGTCGTTCCGCAAAGGCGTTCTTATACGAAATACAGGATAATCGGCTGCTCATGGCTGCCGGCGTAAAGGTAGGGTGTGCGGTCCCACCGGAAAAGGAGCAAGGCGATGCCGTCGGAATTCAAGAATGAACCTCTCGTCGATTTCAAGGATCCCGCGAATGTGCGGGCCATGGAGAAGGCCCTGAGCGAGGTCGCGTCATCCCTCGGAAAAACCTATCCGCTGATCGTCGGGGGGGAGGAAATCACGACATCCGACAGGATCGAGTCGGTCGATCCGTCGAATCCCGCGACCGTCGTGGGATCCGTTTCTAAAGCCTCACAGAAAGAGGCGGAAAAGGCGATGAAGGCCGCCCTGGAAGCGTTCGAATCGTGGAAGCGCGTCTCTCCCCGGGAGCGGGCCCGGTACTTGTTCGATGCGGCGGCGATCGTGCGCAAGCGCAAGTTCGAGTTCAGCGCGTGGATGGTCTATGAAGTCGGGAAGAGCTGGGCCGAGGCCGATGGGGATACCGCCGAGGCGATCGATTTTCTGGAATTCTACGGGCAGGAAATGATCCGCTACGGCTCCGAGCAGCCGGTCACCGGGATTCCATCGGAACGGAACGAGCTCTTTTATATCCCCCTCGGAGTCGCGGCCGTGATTCCGCCGTGGAATTTCCCGTTCGCGATCATGGCGGGCATGACGAGCGCGGCATTCGTTGCGGGCAATACGGTCGTCCTCAAGCCGTCGAGCGACGCCCCCGTCATCGCGGCCAAGTTCGTGGAGGTGCTGAGAGAAGTCGGGCTCCCGGCGGGCGTGGTGAACTACCTGCCCGGCAGCGGGGCGAAGGTGGGGGACTTCATCGTGCAGCATCCGAAAACCAGGCTCATCGCCTTCACGGGATCCAAAGAGGTGGGCCTGCGCATCAACGAGCAGGCGGCCATGCACCGTCCCGGCCAGATATGGATCAAGCGCACGATACTCGAAATGGGCGGCAAGGACACCATCATTGTGGATGAAGACGCGAATCTCGAGCAGGCGGTGGACGGCGTGCTGGCGTCCGCCTTCGGATTCCAGGGGCAGAAATGCTCCGCGTGCTCGCGGGCGGTCGTGCACGAAGCCCTGTACGATGCGTTCATCGAGCGGCTGATTCCGAAGGTCGAAGCCATAAAGATGGGTCCTCCGTACAAATCGAAGGACTTCTACATGGGCCCCGTCGCGAGCGCAAGCGCGTGCGAGAAGATCCTCGAGTACATAGAAATCGGCAAGACCGAGGGAGAGCTGCTCGCGGGCGGCATGAGAGCCGCAGGAGCCGGCTATTTCATTCAGCCGACGGTGTTCGGCGGCGTCGCCCCGAACGCAAGGATATCGCTGGAGGAAATCTTCGGACCGGTGCTGGCGTGCCTCAAGGCTTCCAGTTTCGACGAGGCGCTGCGGATCGCCAACAACACCGAATACGGACTCACCGGCGCCCTCTTCTCCAACAACAGGAAACACGTGGAGCGCGCGCGGACGGATTTCCACGTGGGCAACCTGTACTTCAACAGGAAATGCACCGGCGCCCTCGTCGGCGTGCATCCGTTCGGCGGATTCAACATGTCGGGAACGGACAGCAAAGCGGGCGGAAGGGATTACCTCCTGCTGTTTATGCAGGCGAAATCGGTGTCCGAGAAGATCGCATAGAGGCGACGGAAACGCCTCCGCAAGAAAAAGACCCCGCTCGATCGAGCGGGGTCTTTGCGTTCGTATCGCTTCGGCCGGGACTACTTCTGGTCTTCCTGCGCGGCGCGTTCGCGAAGCTCCTTGTTCGCTCTGATTTCCAGTTCGACGCGCCTGTTCAGCGTCCTTCCGTCCTCGGTGTCGTTGCCGGCCACCGGGGTCGACTCGCCGTATCCATAGGTCGTCAGCCGGCCCTGGTTGATGCCCTGCTGGATGAGGTATCCCATGACCGCGCCGGCGCGCCGTTCGGACAGTTTCTGGTTGTATTCCTCGGTGCCCTGGCTGTCCGTGTGGCCCGCGATGATGATGTCGGTGTCGGGGTATTTGACGAATACGGCGCCCATCTGATTGAGTTGATCCTGCGAAGACGGCTTGAGAACCGAAGAGTCGAAATCGAAGAGAATCGCGTTCTGGAACGTCACTTTGATCTCGTCTCCCACGCGCTCGGTGGTGGCGCCTTCGATCTGAGCGAGTTCTTCGGCCTGCTTGTCCATGTAATGTCCGATGATTCCGCCCGTGATCGCGCCCGCCGCCGCGCCGATAACCGCGCCTTTGCCCGTATTGTCCGATTTGCTGCCGATCGCGGCGCCGACGACCGTGCCGGCCGCCGCGCCGATCGCAGCGCCTTTCTTTGTCTTGCTCATGGAACTGCATCCGTACGTTCCGGCGGCGAGGGCCGCGGAGAGCGCGACTCGCAGTGTCCATGTGCCGATCGATGTCAATCGTGCATTCATGCGTTCCTCCTTGCTGAAAATGCCGTGCGGGTATGAATGCTCCAGGGTTGTCGATTCATCCCCGTCAGGGGTAGTAGTATACCCTTGCTCCCTGTCGTTTCAATCATTTTTCTTCGGCCCATGCGCTCACGCAAAAATGGAGCCAATGCGGCGCATCACCAAACCGGCTCTTCCGGCGGAAGATCGATCGAGCCGGAGAGCCGAACTCGTTTCATTGCGCATCTTATATATGAAAATACTCGGCCAGGGGATGGTGCACGATCAGGGCGGCCGTCGTCTGTTCGGGCACGAACTGGTACGCGGAGGTCAGCGTAACGCCAAGTTGTTCTTCACCTTCCAGCAATCTCAAAATGGAGCCGTTCATTTCGAGGTCGGGGCAGGCCGGACGTGCAGGTGCACGTACTCCGCGAGCGCTTCGGCAGCCTGCACGCTCAATCCGTGGATGAAATAGCTTCTTGAATATTCGCCTTCGGCGTTGAGGCGCTCGCACAATTCGCTCGCATGCGGGCCTATCGTAACCAGTTGGAGGGGCAGGACGTCGCGAGCGTCGTTCCTGAAGTAGTCGGCGACGGCGAGTAGTTTCTTGCCCTGCTGCCGGGGGAAGCGCAGCGTGGCGATGACCTCCTTCATGTTCGCAGGATCGAAGAGGGTGAGTTCGTCGCCCATCGCAGTGCATGGAAAGTAGCCGTACACAGCCTCGGGGACCAAGAATCGTTTCGCCGCCGCCTCCTTCTGCAGTTCGACCCGGAGCGGTTCGAACCGTTCCTTCACGATGCGCTCGTACTCCTCCTTTTCCATCCGCCGAATTCCCCACGACAGCCGGTACAGCGAATGCAGATCGAGGAGCGCAAAGATCTTATCCAGATCGATTCCGGAGAGCTTCTTCCATCCCCAAAACGGCGGCGACGGCGGATCGACCCGGGAAAGCCCCGGCGGCGGCGCGCCGGGCGCGCGGACCGGCTCGGCGGCCGCGTCGTGTTCCCGCTCGATGAACGTCTTCATGGTTCTACGGTACTCGTCGAGCGCTTTCTCCCGAGCCGGCTGAGAGGCGAGGGAGTCGAGAATCCTCAGGCCTTCGAACGCATCCTTGGCGTAAAAGACTCCGGAGGGGTATTCGGTTTCGCCGTCCAGGAGCGCGGCCTTCATCGCGAAACGCGGCGTCACGGCGGCGCCCCCGACGAGTATCGGCACGCGAAGGCCCGCCCTGTACATTTCCTGGGCGATGACGGGCATCTGTCTCGATGTCGAAACGAGCAGGGCGCTCAAGCCCACCGCGTCCGCGCGGAATTCCTTCGCCGCCTCGACGATTGCATGCGCCGGCACCTGTTTGCCGAGGTCTTTCACCTCGTATCCGTTGTTCGAGAGAAGCGTCTTGACGAGGTTCTTTCCGATGTCGTGCACGTCTCCGAACACCGTTGCGAGCACGACGCGTCCGCGCCGGCAGCCCTCGCCCTTCTTGAGATGCGTCTCGAGGTGGCGAATCGCGCGCTTCATCACCTCGGCCGATTGGAGAACGAACGGCAGGATGAGTTCTCCGCTGCCGAACTTCTCTCCGACCTCCTTCATCGCGGGCAGCAAGACGCCGTTCACGATAGCGGCGGGATCCATGCGGGCCATGAGCGCGTCGAGCAGCCGTTCTATGTCCTCGGGATCCCTGTTGAGTATGCGCCGGCGGATCTCCTCTTCGGGATCGAGGCTGCCGGCGGCCGGCTCCGGCGCGCGGCCGGCGGCGCGCTCGAAATGGCCGGCGAGGTCGCCGAGGGCGCTTTCTCCGGAGTCGAACAGGAGGCGTTCCGCAAGATCCCTTTCAGCGGGCGGAATCTCGGGGTAGGGAGTGATATCCGCGGGATTGACGATGGCGAGGTCCAGGTCCTTCTTGAGCGCGTGGTAGAGAAACACGCTGTTCACGACCGGGCGGGCCGCTTTCGGCAGTCCGAAGGAAACGTTGCTGATGCCCAGGATCGTCATGCAGCCGGGGATCGTCCGCTTGATCGATTCCAGAGCGTCGAGGGTTTCCACCGCCGACGAGCGGTAAGCGGCTTCTCCGGTGGCAAGCGTGAAGGTGAGCGGGTCGAAGATGATTCGGTCAGAAGGGATGTCGTGCTTATCGCGAAGGATCAAGGATATCCGCTCCGCAATCGCGACCTTCTCCGCGCTCGTTCGAGCCATTCCGCGTTCGTCGATGGTGAGAGCGAGCACGTACGCCCCGAACGCGCGAATCGTTTCCGCGAGTTCGTCGATTCTGCGTTCCCCGTTTTCGAGGTTGATCGAATTAATGATGACGCGCCCCGGATATGTTTTAACCGCCTCCCGGATCGTCTCGTTGTCCGTCGAATCTATCATGATCGGCGCGGCCACGCGCAGGGCGAGCTCCTTGGCCAGACGCGTAAACCGGCGCGCCTCGCCGTCGAGCTCGTTGAGGGCGACGCATACGTCGATCGCATGCGCGCCGTGTTCAACTTGGACCCGCGCCAGGCGCGCGATGCCGTCGATATCGCCGGCCAGAAGAAGCTGCTTCATGGTTCGGCTGCCCTGAGCGTTCACGCGTTCGCCGACGATGAGCGGAGGGGGCGATTGTTGGAGCGGAACGAAGGTCATCGCGCTCGAGACGGCGCGCAGGCGGGGCACGGTCCTTGCCGGCGCGCGTACGGCGCGCAGGCGATCGACGAGCGCCTCGAGGTGCCGGGGGGTCGAGCCGCAGCAGCCTCCGACGATGCGAACGCCGAACCGCACGACAAATTCTTCCGTCGCTTCCGCAAACTCCCCGGGCGCTAAGGGGTATTCGGGGACGCCGTCCGCATCGCGCGGCATTCCCATGTTGGGCATGCAGGAGATCGGCAGGGGGGAATGAGCGCTCAGGAATCTAATGCTGTCGCGCATCTCTTCGGGGCCGGTGCTGCAGTTTATGCCGATGGCGTCGATTCCCATGCCTTCGAGGGTGACGAGCGCCGAGCCGATATCCGTCCCCAGCAGCATGCGCCCGTGCGCATCGAGCGTGACGTGCGCGACGAGGGGAACGAAACGTCCCGCCGCCCCCATCGCCCGCCGGCATCCGGCGACGGCCGCCTTTGCTTCGAGAATGTCCTGGAAGGTCTCGATGGAGAGCGCATCGACCCCGCCCCCGACGAGCGCCGCCGCCTGCTCTTCGAACACGGATGCAAGCTCGTCGAACGAGACGGCGCCCAGTTCCGGATCGTTCGAGGACGGCAGCATGCCCGTCGGTCCGATCGAGCCGAACACATATTTCTGCTCGGGGCGGCAGGCGGCCGCTTCACGCGCGATGCGCGCGGCCTCCGCGTTTATGTCCTTCACCTTGGCTGCGAGGCCGTACTGGGCGAGCTTGAGTCTCGATGCGCCGAAGGAGTTGGTTTCCACTCCCATGCACCCGGCATCGAAAAAACCGGCATGGACGCCGAACACTGCGTCCGGATGAATCAGGTTCCAGTATTCAAGGCAGGCAGGAGCGCCCCCCAATGCGGGAGAGCTTCGCCTCAGGGTATCCAGAGAGGTCCCCATTGCGCCGTCGAGAATCAAGATACGCTGAGCGATATGGTGCAGCACATCCGGCTTTTCATTCATGGAATCACCCGCTCAAGGTTAGTACAGAAATCGGCGAACACAAAGCAAAATATGAGCTTTCATCCGATGCGGGATGTTGTTACAATCCGGTCGCGGCCGAAACGGCGCTTATGCCGCTTCGCACGCTCGATTCACGGCGATCGAGAGTTTTCCTATGAACAAGAGACAGCTGGCAGCGCTCGCGATGCTCATCTTTTGCGCCTTCGCCTTCAGAATGGGATTCTGCCTTGCCGTACCCGGCATTCATGCGGAGCCCCGGGGGGATGAGATCGATTATCTCGCCATTGCGGGAAGCATCGCGAACGGCGGCGGTTTCTGCCTGTCGAACGACACGCCGACCGCCCGGCGCCCGCCGCTCTACCCGCTGTTTCTGTCCGCGTGGTTCAAGATCTTCGGAGCCCGCATCGAGATCGGGCGCGTCGTGCAGGTTCTGCTCGGCACGCTGATCGTATTCCTCGTGTTCAGGTTGGGCTGCGCCGTCCTGTCGGTCAACACCGCTCTTGCAGCGGCAGCCCTCACGGCGGCGAATCCCTTCTTGATTTTCGCCAGCGCCTATCTCCTCACGGAGAACCTCTACACGGTGCTCCTTCTCGTGCTCTTGATCCTGTTCACGCGACCGGCGCCCGGCGTCGCGTTTCCGCTTCGGACGGCGCTTTTCGGAGGGTTCCTGACGGGTCTCTGTGCGCTCTGCCGCCCGACTGCCTTTCTCCTGTGGGCGTTCGGGACGTGCGCCATCATGCTCTTCTATTCGGGGACATTCGCCGCCCGGCTGAGAAACTGCGCCGTTTTCATCGGGGTGCTGGGTGTCACACTCCTGCCGTGGGCGTACCGGAACCACAGGGTGTTCGGAACATGGGTGTGGTTCACCACGCACGGCGGGATAACGTTCTATCAAAGCAACAACCGGGCCGTGGTGGAGATACCGCAGTATCGCGGCGGAGTGGCGCCTCTCTACGCACTTCCCGGATACGAAGGGCTGGAAAAGCTCGATGAAATCACGAAAGACGAAGCGGCCTGGCGGATGGGGAAGCAGTTCCTGGCCGAGAACGAGCGGCTCGTTCCGGAACTGGTCGCGAGAAAATTCGCGAGATTCTGGCGCTTCCGGAGCGATGCGGGAATGAGCGGCATAAAGAGCGGCTGGTGGTGGAACAAGGAGAGCGCCATGGGAAGGCTCGCGAGCGGCGCCGATGCGGGTCTTGTCTACGCGGTGTTCGTCATGCCGCTGTTCCTGGTCGGCCTTTTTGCGACGGTGCGGCGGTATAAGCGCTTGTGCATGTGGTACGGCACGATTATAGTGCATGTCGTGCTTGCGCTCGTTTTCTTCGGCTCCCTCAGGGCGCGGCTGCCGCTCGAACCCCTCATGGCGCTTTGGGCGTCGGCGGGGCTCGCGGCGTTGGCATATCTGATTCGGCGCCGCGCTCCGCGGCATGCGGGACATCCGGCGGAATCGGGAGGTTGAGTTGCGATGAGACAACGCAATGAGCGTTTCAGCGG
>JACQXT010000054.1:11732-12646 GCA_016208665.1 Chitinivibrionia bacterium
GTTTCAGCGGCACGCTTGCCGTGATTCTGTGCGCCGCCTTGTGCGGATGCGCCCTGATGGATATTGCATTCCTCGTCGGAGGGGCGCCCGGCCTGCTTGCCCCCGCTCACTGGTACAGCCTTCTTCATCTGGTCGTCTCGAGCATCGTCGTGTACGCCGTGATAGGCTTTCTCGCAGCGGGATATGCGCTGGTCGTGTTCGGCTTCGTGCGGCTCTTCAGGCGAAGGCCGCGAGGCGACGCCGCGGTCCTTGCGGCGATCGTTTCATTTCCGCTGTTTCTGGTGATGCTCAGGGCTCTGCAATCCGCGATGCTGGGCACCTACATCAGCGCGCGATCGCCCTTCTTTGTCCTGCCGGTACTGATCGCCGTGCTCATTCTGCTCGCCGCGACGGGAATCGTCGTTGCGTGCGCCGGATTCCTGGCGGTCTTCTCAGGATTTCGATTCCGGCGGTTCCGCTTCTTGATATATTTCGCCGCCTTCGCGATCGCGTTCGCTGCCGTAGCCGGCGTGCGCGGACATTCGATCAACGTCCTCGGCGTCTTTCCCGGCGATACGGATCGAGCCCTCCGGAGAGAAAGCAAGCCGAATAACCCTTCCCAAGCCCGGAGCGGCGCACCGAACTTCATCGTTGTGATCATAGAATGCTTACGCTCCGACCATTTCACCCCCGATACAGCCCCGTTTCTCTGGAGGCTCGCCGAAGACAACGTGTATTTCTCGCGCCACTACGTCGCCGCTCCCGCAACGAGGCCTTCCATAACGTCGTTCTTCGTGTCGCTCTATCCCGTGCAGCACAACTGCTACAATCTGGCGGGCGGCCGCACGTCATCGGGCGCCGTCATGCAGCGGCGGATTCCCGACCATGCCAAGGGATTCCCGCGGCTCCTGCAGGAGCATGGATACCGGACGCTG
>JACQXT010000131.1:0-8444 GCA_016208665.1 Chitinivibrionia bacterium
GTTCTTCTCGATGACGTTTTTCGCGATCGGTCTCATCTCGAATTTCCGCAAGCTCTGGGAGGAAGGCATCGGAAAGCTCGCGGCGGTGTACCTCATCAGTCTCTTTGGTTTCATTATCTGGATCGGCTTGTTTATCTCGTGGATATTCTTTGCGGGCATCAAGCCGCCGATGGTCAATTGACGCCGGCGGATGGTAACGGAGTGTGAATCCATGGCGGAAGAAAAACTCAAGCTGTCCGAAGAGCTCTCGAAGATGAAGAAGGAGCCCCTCCTCCCCATCGAGAAGAAGCTTATCGCATACATCATCGTTCTCGGCGTGGCGCTCCTCATCCTCCTCGCCTGGATAAGCTCGGCGTTCTTCAAGGTGAAGCCGTAAGGCGCGCATGGAACACCAGTCTTCGAAGATCCAACGGCTCAAAGCCTTTATCATCGGGGCCGCCCGAAGCCCGCAGGAACCGACGATATTCCACAAACTCTCGCTGATCGCGTCCTTTGCATGGGTCGGATTGGGATCCGACGGTCTCAGCTCCTCGTGTTATGGGCCTGAAGAGGCATTCCTGGCATTGCAGGGGCATCCCTATCTGGGAGTCTTCGTCGCCTTGGCGACGGCGATTACGATCTTCGTGATCTGCCAGAGCTACTCCCAGATCATCGAGCTCTTTCCCTCCGGAGGAGGCGGCTATCTTGTTGCGAGCAAGCTTATCTCGCCCTCGGTAGGAATGATCTCAGGCTGCGCACTGCTCATCGATTACGTTCTAACGATCACGATTTCGATTGCGAGCGGCGCGGACGCCCTGTTCAGCTTTTTCCCGCCGTCGTGGTCCGCATTCAAGCTGGAATTTGCGGCAATTGGCGTCCTTGTTCTCATCGTCATGAACCTGCGCGGAGTGAAAGAGTCCGTCGTGCCGCTGGTCCCCATCTTCTTGACCTTCATTCTTACGCATGTGTTTGTCATTTGCTACATCATCGGCACGCATCTGATGGATTTTCAGGCAATCACGTCCAATACCGTGGCGGAGGTGCAACAAACGCATTCGGAGCTCGGCCTCTTTGGAATGGTTTTTCTCATCCTCCGCGCCTACAGCATGGGAGCCGGCACATATACGGGAATCGAGGCGGTGAGCAACGGGCTGCCGCTTCTGCGCGAGCCGAGAGTGCATACGGCCAAACGCACGATGATGTATATGGCCGCGTCGCTGGCCTTCACGGTAGTAGGGCTGATGTTGGCGTACATACTCCTGGAGGTGGGGTCAGAGCCCGGGCAAACGTACTCTTCGAGCGTTTGACGAACGATTGGGGGCAGTGGGGATACGGCTTCCTGCTGGTGATATTGATATCCGAGGCGGTGCTTCTGTTTGTTGCCGCGCAAACCGGGTTTCTTGACGGACCGCGGGTGCTGTCGAATATGGCTCTTGACCGCTGGATGCCGACCCGATTCGCGATGCTCAGCGACCGGCTCGTGATGCAGAACGGAATCCTGATCATGGGCGTCGCCGCGCTGGTGCTGATGATCCTGTCGCGCGGCTCGGTGCATTTCATGGTCGTTCTCTACAGTATCAACGTGTTCATCACCTTTGCTCTCTCTCAGCTCGGCATGGTGCGCCATTGGTGGCAATCCCGCACGAGCGCCGAACCGTGGCGGAAAGGGCTCCTCATCAACGGCGTGGGATTGATTCTGACCGCATTCATCCTGATTTCCGTCATCGCGCTGAAGTTTCACGAGGGGGGCTGGATCACGCTGCTCGTCACGGGCGCCCTGATCGGAATGGTCATGCTCATCAAGCGCCATTACAACCAAACCGCGAAGCTGCTTCGGCGGCTGGATAATCTCGTGCTGGAAGCCATGTCTTCCAGCGATTCGGTTCTCCCGCGCCAGGACGCAAAGACGGATCTTCGGCCCGATCCGCAGGCGAAAACCGCGGTGTTGTTTGTGAACGGCTTCAACGGCCTGGGCCTGCATACCCTGTTTCAGGTCTTTCGTCTCTACGGCGGCGTCTTCAAGAACTTCATTTTCCTCCAAGTCGGGGTCGTCGATGCGGGCGTGTTCAAAGGATCGGCCGAAATGAAGCGGCTCGAGGCTCAAGTCGAGAAGGATCTGAATCAATACGTCGAATTCATGAAACGCAACGGTTACTATGCGGAGGGCGTATCGGCCATCGGCGTGGACGTTATCAACGAGGTGGCGGAATTGGCGCCGAAGATTCTCGAGCGGTACCCCTTGGCGGTTTTCTACGGCGGACAACTGGTCTTTCCTGAAGATTCCCTCCTCACCCGCGGGCTGCACAACTACACGGTGTTCGCGCTGCAGAGACGGCTGTACCGCGAGGGAATACCGATTTCGATTATGCCGATACGCATGTGAGAGCGGACAAGCAACATCATCCCGGGAGCTGAACAACATGGATCTTCCCGAAGAACTGGCTTTCGAACGACTGAGCGACGACGAAAAATACCGCAGAGCGCTTCCCGGCTATATGAAGCGGTTCGGAGATTTGTACCTGGCTATCTATGAGCGATTCGGCGAGGCCGGGCTCGAACTGATCCGCGACGTCAGCGCGAATTACGGCACGCGGATCGCCAAGAACGTAAAGAAGAAGAGCGATCTCAAGGGAGTCGCCGAAGTGGGGAAGTATCTCCTTAAGGTGTTCGACATGGTGAGCGACGACTGGGAGATACAGGAATTCACGCCCGATCGGCTGGTCGTCAAAGTTCACCGCAGGAGGGCGTCCCACGAGTGATATCTGCAACGGTTTCGAGCGGGGGCCCATACGCCCGCCCAGCGAAGCGCGGAGCCTGCTCGTGCGGGTCTCAAGAAACTGCCCCTGGAACCGGTGCTCGTTCTGCCCGGTGTATAAATCGGAGAAATTCTCGGTCCGATCCGCCGCGAATATAAAGAAAGACATCGATCTCCTTTGCAAACACGCCGGAGCGATCAGGCAATCGCTCGAGGGGTCAAACGGCATCGAGCCGGAGGCGATCCGGCGGGCGTTCTGCGGCGCCTCGATGATCTGAAGAACGCGCAACGGAGGGAAGCGGCGGAAGACGCCTGCCGTGAACTCGGAGTCACGCCCGAGAACGCGGATGAGATCGCGGACCGGTTGATGATGCGATTCGTGTGATTGCGGCCGGGATCGGGATGATTCTTCGGGCGGAGAAGTTCGGGTTCCATATGAGCGGGCTCGAGCCGAAGCCGGGCGTGGCTCTACAGCCTGAAGAGATACTGCAGCTTGAAGAACACGTGCCACTCGGTCGGGTCGAACCCCCGGTGGGGGTTCTCCGGCTCGGGACCGAGGCGCGCAAAATCGAAGTAGTTCGTTCCTCCGCCGATATAGAACACGCTGAACGGATTGATCTGGTACGTGAGGAGCGGCTCGAACGCGAGATCGCCGCTGAAGTCGTCGTATTGCACAACGAACCTGAGAAAGAGCTCGCGATTGAACTGGTAATTGACGCGCGTTCGCAGGATGTATCCGTTGAATACTTCTTCTCCCGTGTCCTTGCGGGACAATTCCGAATACATGAAGATGGGCTCGATCACGAGCCGTTGGGCGGGCTTGATCACGGCCCAGGCGTCGATATGCGCGCCCTCCCCGAGCGCGGGCGGGCTTGCCGAGCGCGCGATCCTGTCTCCCAGGCCGAGCCAGAATCCGCACTGCAGCGCGTCGCTGAACGCGGTTCGAATCTCGGAGTAGAAGAGCCGCATGTCGTCGAAGCAGACGTCGCGGAAGCGTTCGGCGTAGAAGTCATATCCGAGCATTACGCTGGTTTGCCGTTTGAATACCGCCTCGATCCAGTTTTCGACCGACTGGGCCTTGTAGAGGCCGAACGCGTTCCACTGCCGGGCGTACTCATTCGAAGGAATGATCTCGTCGAGCCACCGGTTGTCCGGATAGAACGCGTAGGAGTTGTTCCATTCGACGCGGCGCTCGCTGTTGCGGAATACAAAGCCGTTGTCCGCGCGGAAGGTCGGACTCGAATCCCAATAATCGAGCGTCGATTGCCAGTGCCGGGCGTCGCGTTCGAGTCCGATGTATGCGCCGATTCCCTCGTACGATTCGCCGTCCAGCGCGACGGTATGGGCTCCCCGGGCGAACATTGCTTCTCCGGCGCCCTCGGTGAGCGCAGGCTCGTCGGGTTCGCGCGTTATGCTCGCGAGCCCTTGCGCTTTGAGCGCATAGTTCTGTTTGAAACGAACAAGGCCGTCCAGGCCGAGGAGGGTTCCCGAGCCTCCTCCGTCGTACCAACGGCTCGTCGCGAGCGCACCGGCGTAGCTGCCGTCCTTGAGCGAGCGGCGGAAACGCGAGATGCCGCACGTGCTCTTTCCGGCTTCAACGACGAGGCTCCGTTCCTCGAGGGGAATAATGAGAGGCGTGTGCTCGTCTCTTGCCGCCAAGGCGACGAAGCCCATTGTGCTCGTCCTCCCGGTGATCTTTGCGGTCACCGACGGATCGTTGATCGTTCGCGTGTACACGGCATTCCACCAGCTTCGAAACAGATCGCTCCCTTCCTGGAAGAACGGCCTGCGCTCCGGGAAGAAGAGGGCGAAGGTGGTGTTCACGTCGATCTGGGCGACGTCGGATTCGACCTGGCTGAAATCGGGATTGAGCGCAAGCTCGGCTCCGACGCTCGAACTGATGCCGTAACGGATGCCGAGTGACGGATCGATGTCGGGATCGCGGTTGTCGAAACCCGAATCGGGATCGCCGCCGTCGCGAAGCTCTCCCGATTGGGAACCAACGATCGTGGGGAGAAACTCGAACGAGCTGCCGGGCCGCACTCCGCTTATGCCGCTCAGCGTCCCCAACTGGCAGAGAAAGCACGGTTCATCCCGGAGCACGGTCGCCCACGAATAGCTTCTTCTGCTGTCCCGCGGATGGTTGCGCCAGAAGGTGACGCGCCACCGCTGCTCATCCGTATCGGGGAATCTCAGACTCTTGAACGGTATGGCGATTTCGACTTGATAGCCGTCCGGCGTGATCCGCCCGCGGGAATCGAAGACAACATCAAATCCCGGATCTTCATACCCCTTCTTGATGACCTGGCCGCCGGAACCGAATTCGACGTCCGACCCGCCCTCCTCCTCGGAAAGCGTCCAACGCTTGTCCCCCTGGATGCCGAGCGGATTCACGAAGAGTTCGTAGGCCCATGCGGTGTTGTCGTACGTGTCGAGGATGATGCCGACGTAGTCGTCGTTGAAGATTTCGTCGCGGGCCCGCAGCGTCGCCCGGATCGTCGAAGGATCGTCGTGAGCGGCGAAGGCGATATACAACCTGCTACAGTCATAGGTGATAAAAACCTCGGTATCGGCCTGCGGGCGCGCCTGGTCGCCGGGGGATATCTCGGTGAAATCGCCGGCGCGGGCGGCGTTCTTCCACCCGCTGTCGTCGAGATGCCCATCGATGCTGATGGACCCCTCGATTGGGTTGACGCGCAGCTCCGGCCTATGATTCGGAGTGAAGACGGAAGCCGCCTGGCCTGCGGCGGAGCCGGCACACCAGGAAATCCCAAGAACAACGAGGCACAGGAATGTACTGATCGGGTGGCGATACCTTTTTTGCATATGCATGAATGAACGCGTGAATGTGCTCGAACGTGCCCGGCGAGATAATGCCCGGCATTATAGCATATCGCCCCGGCACAGGAATAAGTTTCTTTGTTTGTAAGGCAAATCTTACAGCTGGATTCGTGAGGCGATCGCATCGCGGCGAGAATCCGCAATAATACGGGAGAATTAATGAGGATTACTTCATGACGAAACAGCGTGCCTTGCGTGCTTCGCAATCGGCATCCTGCACCGATCCGGCGATCGATCTCCGGCAGCTCGTTCCCCCGTCCGCCGGCGCCGCAAGGTCGATGGGCTCGCTGTGCGAACCGTCCTCGCGCAGCAATGAAACTACCGGGCGGTGCAGGAAGCTCGTCCGGTCGTTCTGCCGAAGGACGACGGCGCGCTCTCCGGTATCGAGCTCGACGACCGTTCCCACCGGATAGAGCCCCATTGTCTTGATGAATACTTTGACGACGAGCGGATCGAACATTTCACCGCTTTTATGGAGAATATAGCGCAGCACCCTATCCGGCGTGAGCGTCCGTTCCCGGTATATCCGGGGGGTGGTCATGGCGTCATATATGTCGGCGATGACGATTATATGAGTGTACGGATGCAGTTCCCAGGCACCCGGCTTAACAGGGTACCCGCTCCCGTTGTAGAGCAGGTGGTGCTGCAGGGAAACGAAGATCGGATCGACGACCGCGCGAAGCGATCTGACCCGCGACAACTCTATGGCGCCGAGCATGGAATGGCGTTTCATAAGACTCCATTCATCGGTATTCAAGCGCGCGGGCTTGTTCAGTATCGATTGAGGAATATGCGTCTTGCCGATGTCGTGCAAGAGCGCGGCCACGCCGATCTGCGCGGTATCGTTCTTGTGCAGTCCCATGCGGTCGGAAATCAGCATGGACAGCACGCTGACGTTGACCGAATGAGAGAAAGTGTATTCGTCGTAATCCTTGATGCTGGAGAGGCCGACGAGTATCGTTTCGTCGGTCTGAATAATGTCGGCCATCTGCTGCGTCAGCCGGTGCGCCTTCGGCAACTGGATCGGCCGGCGCTGCTCTATCGATCTAAGAACCTCTCCCATGAACATGACCGCGCGGGACATCACCTTGTTGCTTTCCTCCCGGATCTCGCGGCGTTCCTCCTTCGCGTCTCTGAGGAACTTCTCGCGCTCTATCCACTCGGTGAGCCTGATATTCACGATGCCGGCTTCCGACAGCCTGCGGTTGACCTCGCCGAACACATCTTCCTCGGCCGGCTCGAGGAAAAAGAGCTTCAAAAACGAGCCCAACTCCGGGAGTGTGACGTCCGGTCCAAAATCGATTTCCTCCACTTTTCTTTTCTTCATCTCATCGATGAGGTACAGGAGCGGACCCATGCTCTGAGAATCAACGATGATTCTCACATCATTGATCAACAGCACATCGGATACCGACGCGATCGCAACCCGTCCCTCGAGCCGGGCGCACTCATCGAGCGTCTGTCCGAGCTTCGCCAATGCCGCCTGGGCCGCGCGGTTGTTTACGTCATGGATCCTGACCGTTCTGCCGGCGCTGAAGAGGCAATAGACGAGAAGCGGACCCAACCGTTCGATTTGTCTCGCGGGGCCGGGCAGGAAAATGTCGTCGTTCATGATCGAGCAATCAGCGGCGATGCTCGCCGGGAAAGACGGTTTCATGCGGGAATCCGCGGTCATACTGTCCCTTCGCTTCCGATCAGCTCGGATTCGCGGCTGCGGTCGCCCCCGCCTTCTTCCATCTGCCGCAACATGTACAACGCTTTGGTCTTGACGAGAGGATCCCGGTCATTCGATAGTTCGAGCAGCGCATTCAGCGCTTCCGTTCCGGGAATGTGCCGCAGCGCCGTAATGGCGAGCAGCTTATGCTGCTTGTCCCCTTTCCTGCCGAGCGGCAGCCAGCCTTTTTTCCGTATCATCCGTTTAATCTGGGGAACCGCGTCCGCACCGGCCAGCTTCCCGACGGTCCGGAACATGCGTTCCAGCTCGTCTGCGCTCCTGGCCGTGCCGTCTTCCGAGAAACACAAGGCGTGCACTTTGTCGATAATCAAAGGATTTCTGAACTCTTCGACGGCGGACAGCGTCTTGATGCGAATATTCGAANNNNCGTTGTCGTCCAGGAGCCCCGCGAGCAGCATCGCCGCCTCCTCATTGCCCACGCGCGGCAGGTATTCGATCACGGATTCCCGCACCTGGAGATCGGGGGAGGCCATGAGCCGCCGGATGATCGGAGGCACTTCGTTGGTCACGCAGCGCTGCAGCAGATAGACGGCGTCTCTCGCTTCGTACGGATTGTCCAGATTGAGATTATTCACGATCGACAGCACGCCGTTTCCCGCAATGTCCAGCAACGCATCGCACGCTTCCGTGTGCATCGACGAATCTTTCATGGCGGCGAGCAGCTCGCATACCCCCGGGACCGCGTCCCCGCCGACCATCCGGAAGTACCGAAGCACTTCATGAATACTGCCGTTCGATCTGCGAGGGGTTTTGCCGAGTGCCAGCAGAAACGCGCTGTTTGTAAGCGCCTCTTTCAGCCGATCGGGAATCGATTGAAAATCCGGGGCGATTGCGCGGCTGTGCGCCATGTGCCTCTGAATGTCGAGGAGCGCGATGAGCGTCGGAATATGGGCCTCCTCGATTAGATAGCGAACCAGGCGTTCGATGATATCATTGATATCGCGAACGACCGCCGGGGTATGGTGCTCCTGTGTGAAGTCGAGCATGACGTTGAATAGCCAGAACAACCGGTCACGACCCATGATCGCCGAGTACTCGTTGTACCATAGCTTGAGTTCCTCGGTGCCGGCCGTGAAGAAGGACTCCAGCAGGTTTTCTATCTGTTCTTCCTCCTGGTGCGGCGCCGCCTGGGGA
>JACQXT010000131.1:8482-14085 GCA_016208665.1 Chitinivibrionia bacterium
CGCCTGGGGATGCGTGTGCTCGATGATATCCAGGAGATAATCGTAGAGCGGCTCCAGCGTGCCGTCGGATCGCGCGCCGGGCGGTTCGTCGTCGGCACCCCCCGGCGCCTCCGGATGATCGCCCGCGTGCAGCGCGCCTTCGCGCGACTCGGCGCCAGACCCTTTGCCGTCGCCGGTTGCTCCGTCCGCGGAGTCGTCGAATACGCGGTAGAAAATATTCGTGAATTGCAGCTGCCAGAGCCTGCCGACGATGTCGAGATGGGCCGATGGATTGTATATCTCGTTCTTTATGAGATCCGCGAGTTGATCGAGTTCTTCCTGTTTCACAGATGAATGAATGGTGACCTCGCCGATGCCGTCCTTGTAGAGCAGGAACGCGAGGCTGTCGACCTTCTCCGTATTGCGATAGACGACCTCGTCCCGCCATTTCAATTGATACTGCTCGACCGCGAGGAGCAGTTCCTTCTCGTCCTCGAAGTATGAACGGAAGGCCTCGCGGAATGCCTCCGCAAAATGGGCGACTGTGGGATTATTGCTCGCGTAAATGGTCTTGGCGTTGATGTACTTGGCTAACGCCGAGAAGATTGCGCGCACCTTCTCGATGTTGCGAAGATTATTCCTGGCTGGGTCCGGACCGGCGGCCGTCGCGGGACCGTTATGTGATGTAGATACACTCATAGGTTTTTACTATAGAGCATAGTTTATGCCAACGTGTAATTGTTTGATACTTGTCAAGTTAACGAGTTACTTGGCTGATACGGAAAGTCTTATAAACAGGGGAACTGCCATGGGGCCGAGAGTCACGATGGGAAGGAATTGCGCGGTGAAATGCTATGCCCGGATTGCCCCGGGTGTATCCAGGATGCCTGCAACTTCCAGGGCTCTTGATCTCACGTCGAAGCCGCTTGCGCATTTGACGGAGCAGGTCGTGCAGGCCGCGCAGGCTATATCCGCTTTCGTCCATGAATGCAGTGTCTCTCGCGCCTTTTGCGGCCGGCCATGGCCGACAGCATACATGTAGCTTCGCATGAGGGTGGGAATATCCATACCGGCCGGACACTGCGGCCGGCAGCGGCCGCAGTGCCGGCAATATAAGCCTGAGAGACCTGCGCGCTCTCCGAGACCGAGGTCGTGCCGCTCCTCCGGCGTCAACACGGGATCGCGCATGACCGAGAGGTCCTCCTCCATTTCCTCGAAATTGGAGAACGCGGGAATGGCGGTGTGGACGTTCGTGTCCTCGAGGACCCACTTGAGGGCGGCCTTCATGTTTATCTTTCTGGTTCGAGTCCTGTCCCAGTAAACGCCGGCTTGCGTTTTCATGGCTACTACACCGAGCCCCGCACCTGCGGCCTGTGCAATGGCGGCCTTGACTTCATCGCGGTGGGACTGCCTGAAGTTATAGGCGGTGAGAACCACGTCCCAAAAATTGCTTTCTGCGGCGGCGCGAATCACCGCGGGTTCGTTCTCGTGTGTGCCGACTCCCAGGAAACGTGCCTTGCCGTCGTGTTTGAGTTTCTCGAATGCACGCATGTAGGGCTCGTGCAGGACCACGTCCTTGTCGGCGACCGAGCAAAGGTAGAAGATATCCACGCAATCGAGTCCGAGGCGTTCCAGACTTCCTTCAATCGATGCAAGGATGAGCGCAGGATCGACGTTGAGTCCGACATCCGCCGAGCGGTCGCTCCCTCTCATATAGTGGTATGGCAGGTCGGGACTGGTCGCGATCACGAAAGAGTCGCGCGGGCGGCCTTTGAAGACCCGGCCCAACAGGCGCTCGTGGTTGCGTTCGGAATACCCGCTGGATGTGTGGATGTAGACGAACCCCCTCTCGAGAGCCGCCTCGACAAGATTGATGGCATAACTTGACCCCATGCTGACGACGGGGAGCTCGAGACCTGTTCGTCCGAGGGTGCGGCGTACGATTGCGCCGGGAGTTTCCTGTTTATTCTTTGACCGGCGGGAACAGGCGCTGGAAGAGAGAAGAGCGAATCCGGCCAGCCCGGATGCAGCCGTCTTGAGAAAATCCCTGCGGGAGGTGGTTGAGGCATGCTTCATTGGAATCTGACTCCCTCGGGGATGTGTTTCATCCGGATTTCCCGGGGCGGCCTGCATAATAATTGTGTATACGGTTATTGTGCCCGGGATGTCAAGTAGACAGGAGAGATTACAGTTTGCCAGGGCAATGGGTTGGCTTATAATCCACTGGGAACGTTTGGATCCCAGGGAGGGCTGTACATGAGAGTAATAACGCAGCAAATTACTCTGCACGAACTCGAGCTCATGGCCGCCGGCTTGTTTGGCACCTTGGTCAAAGCCGTTGTCGATGTAGACCGGGATCTTCTTGCTGTTGACGGAGAACTTCATTCCGATCTGGAGGCTCTGCTTATTGACGATGGATCGAAGCAGCAGAGTCTGTGGGGGATAAACTTGTATCCGAACGTAACGGGCGATGACTTTATCGAATTCGACTCTCTAATCAATATGCGCCCTTCCCAGGGAAATGTATCCCGCGGCGTCGATAGCCCGGAGATAAGGGAGAGAATCAAGAACGTGGTTGCAAAGAGGGTTCAGAGGTGAGTTACCAGCATAAAGATCTTGCCGCTGGACGCTGGAAGGAACTCCCGCTCTTCGAGCAAATGGCGCATATCGGCGGCGAGGTGGAACGCGCTCTCTCGTGGCGGGCGAAGCGCAATGCCGAATACAGCCTGCAGGCGTTTGAACGCGCCCAGGAGTTGATTGATCTTACGATGGAATGGCCCCGGAATCCCGCTCATCTGAGAGAGATGGCCCGCTTGCGGGAAGCTCTTGTGGACTACTTCTATGGAACGAACGAATTCAAATCGACCGAATCATCCTGGAAGAAGTACTTTTCCTGTTTCACCTATGCCGCCCGCAGGAATCATTAGCAATACCTTGGGCAGGCGTCTCTGTGACGGCCGCTGATCGTCATCGGCGGCCATGGGGGAGGGGTCGAGTTGATCGGCACGATGGTTTCCCACTACAAGGTTCTCTCCAAGCTCGGCGAGGGCGGGATGGGCGTGGTGTACAAGGCCGAGGATACGAAGCTCAAGCGCACGGTAGCGCTCAAGTTCTTATCGCCCCAAGCGCTCGGGTCCGCGGAAGAAAAAGCACGCTTCATCCACGAGGCGCAGGCCGCGGCCGCGCTCAATCATCCCAACATCTGCACCATCCACGAGATCGACGAGCGGGATCATCGGACATTCATCGCTATGGAATTAGTGGATGGCCGGAGCCTGAAAAGCGTAATCGAGGCGGGCCCGCTTTCAGTCGATGAAGCCGTAAGCATTGCGCTTGAAATGGGAGAAGGGCTTAGGGAGGCGCATGAGAAAGGCATCGTTCATAGGGACATCAAGCCGGGAAATATCATGATAACAGGGAGGGGAGGTGCAAAGATCCTGGACTTCGGCCTGGCGAAGCTTGCGGGGATGACGAAGCTCACGAAGACGGGCTCGACGGTGGGGACGGTAGCGTACATGTCCCCGGAGCAGGCGCGGGGGGAGGAAGTTGATCACAGGACGGATATCTGGTCCATGGGCGTGATTCTCTACGAGATGCTCGCGGGCCGCTTGCCGTTTAAGAGCGAGTATGAGCAGGCGCTGGTGTATTCCATTCTGCATGAAGCTCCCGAACCCATTGCCGCGCATCGGGCCGGCGTGCCGATCGAGCTGGAGAGGGTCGTAGCAAAAGCATTGGAGAAAGACCCATCGCGGCGGTATCAAGGGATCGAAGAGCTGCTGGTGGATCTGAAGGTAGTGCGGGATGCAAGAATGACAGGAGGAGCCGATGCACGGTCCAGCAGGAGAACCCGGCGCCGCTTCATCGGCTGCGGGCTGGCGATCATGGCGGCGGCTGCGGTGTTGTTGGTGGGTCTCAAGATCCGAATAGATCGCGAGCCTCCCGCCCAAGCCGCGGAGAAAAAGCTTGCGGTGATGTATTTCGAGAACATGGCGGAGCCGGGGGATCCGGGGAGATTGGGCGAGATCGTCACGAATCTTCTGATCACGGACTTGTCGGAGTCGCACTATCTCCAAGTCGTATCGAGCCAGCGGTTGTACGACATCTTAAAGCTCCTCGGCAGTGAAGGGATTAAAGTGATCGACCGGGACTTGGCGACGCAGGTGGCCGGGAAGGCCAACGCCAAATGGATGCTGGTGGGGAGCATCCTGCAGGGAGAGCCCGAGCTCATCGTGACCTCCCAGCTGGTGGATGTGGCGAGCGGAGATGTGGTTGCATCCCAGAAAATCATGGGAAAAGCTGGGGAGACGATCTTCCCTCTCATTGACAAGCTAACGGCTGAGGTGAAGGATGACCTCTCCTTGCCTGCGGCGGCGAAGAAGGAACTGGACATACCTGTGGCAGATGTTACGACCAACTCTCCCCAGGCGTACCGATATTATATCGAAGGACTTGATTATTTCAATAAGTCTTATATTACAGAGGCACGGAATAGCTTCGAGAAAGCCTTGCAATATGACTCCACGCTTGCTATGGCCTATTATCAATTGAGCTGGATTGAAGCGCTGGAAGGCGGCATGGATGGTAATAGGAAGCTTGTGGAGATATCGAACAAAGCCTTGGCTCATTCAAATAGAACAAGCAAGAAGGAGCAGTTGCTGATCGAAGCGCGGGCCGCATGGTGCAAGTTGGATTTTGATCAGGCTATAAAGTTGCTTCAGGAAACAATAAGGCTCTACCCCGAAGAAAAGGATGCTCACAGCGAATTGGGCGTGATTTACGAGGAGTTTCTCTACGATCTTGATAAGGCTCTGCAACATTATTCAAGAGCGATCGAGATAGACCCAGGATATCAAAGGGTCTATGGCTGGCTTGCTTATTTATACAACAAACTGGGCGATGTCGAGAAGGCTCTCTGGGCCGCAGATGTTTATATCTCCCTTATGCCTGGTGCAGCCGATCCGTATGATACCAAGGGAGATATCTATGCATTCAATGCCAAACTTGATCAAGCTATCGTCTGTTACAAGAAGGCTTCCGAGCTGAAACCGGAGTACGCTCTTCGCGAGATAGGAACGATGTATCTATTCAAAGGATACTATGTTAGAGCAGAGAGCATATTCGTGCAGCTCTGTTCGAGTAGCGATGGAAGGAGGCGTTCGTTCGGCAGGTATGGTCTGGCTGCTATTCCAGCCTATCAAGGAAAGCTGAGAACTGCACTGAGACTACTGGATGACGGGATTGCTGCAGATCGCATGGCACATGAGGGAACCTGGTTGCTCCTGGATAAATACGTGTTGAAAACACGCATTCTCATTGAGCATCGTAAATTGGATCAAGCAAGAGAAGAGATTGAGAGATTTGTGGATGCTTCGGGAAGTGAGTACCCGAATGATCAATACTTGCGCTATTGTCAGGCCAGTATGTTGGCTGAGACAGGTATGATAGCCGAAGCCGAACAAATCGCAGGAGGTTTCGAGACGGATGCCGAAAATGTTGTGGGGTGGGCGGTTGAACATAGTTATTTAATGGGGGAAATTGAGATGGCCAGGGGGAACCCGAGTGCCGCGGTCAGTCTTTTTGAGAGATATGTAAGAGATTTGCGCGATCCCAATCCTCTTCCTCTG
>JACQXT010000132.1:0-2318 GCA_016208665.1 Chitinivibrionia bacterium
CTCGGAACGTTCGGGAAGCTGATCAGAGCCCCGCAATGCTGCGGGCAGTTATAGCAACTTATCAACCGCTTGATCGCTGAATGCTGCGCCTCGGTCCAGCTCTTGCTGATCTCATCCGTCCAGAAATCTTTGCGGCGCTTTCGCGCGTTTCCCCACGCAAAGCTCTCCGTGTGCCACTTCTCGTCCGTGTGCACCATCTCCTGCGGCGAGCCGATGCCGGACAGAATGGTCATGACATCCGGAATCGGATTGGCGTTCCGGTAGTTGATGTATGCCGTGACCTCCTTCATATGCTCCATGAACTCGGCGCCGCGGGCAAGATGAACGTCCTTGGTTCCGCGGACGGCTACCGCCTTGATCTTCTTGTCCCCCATGACGGCCCCTCCGCCGAGCCGGCTGGCGCTCGATCGCGACTGTTCGATGGAAGCAACGAAGACCCGGTTCTCGCCGGCCAGGCCGATGGCGGCCACCTGTGCGTGCGGTTCATTCAGTTCATCCCGAATGAGGTCCTGCGTCTCGAGGGCGCCCTTTCCCTGCAAATGCGAGGCATCGCGTATCTCCACTGTGTCGTTGTGTATCCATATGTACACCCATTTCGGGGACTTGTTGCGGAAGATCACCTTGTCGTAGCCGGCGTGCTTCAATTCCGCCGACCAGAACCCTCCCATCATGGGATAGGCCAGCAGTTCCGACTGCGGAGACACGAACGTGACAACCGTGCGGTTCGCGCTGTACGCCGGCGTGGCGTTGAGGAGGCCCGAGCTGAAAATCAGCAGGTTTTCGGGGTCGAACGGCTTGGTTTCCGGGGGCACCCGATCCCAGTGTATCTTAACGCTGGTGCCCAGTCCTCCGAGACGAAGTTCGGTCATTTTCGGGTCGGTCTCCACGCGTTCGATGTTGCCCGTTGCCAGATCGATCTCCAGATTATACCCGGTCTCTGCGTATCTCATGGTCGGTTCCGCCCCTTTTTCAATTCCTCCAGATATCTCAGTCTCGGAATGATTTCCTTATGGATCTCGCACACCACGGATTTTCCCGCCGTGGTGCCGGTCAGCACCAGCTTGTCGTTCGGACATCCTCCCTGGCAGACGGAGCGCGACACGCACTCCATGCATTCATCCGGGATATCATGTCTCAGGAAGTCGTAGTGATACGAGTCGCACTGAATCCTGCTCAGAGGATCCGCGTCGAAGATCGTTCCGGATTTCAATGAGTGGTCTCTGATGCACGGGCCGATCGATCCGTCCGGGAATACCGTCGCCACCCTTCGCCCGCAGTGGTAGGGAGACGATTCGAGATCCCAGAGGGGTATCAACGTATCGAACATGAACGTCGTGTGAACATCGTATCCTCCGGCGATGCTCCCTTCCAGATAATCGCATATCTCATGGTACTTCTTCAGCAATCGCCTCTTGTAGCCCGCATCCAATCCGCGGTATAGATTCCTGTAGAACCTCAACCGATACCCGTGTTCGATGCCGAATCTCGTTATCTCGAGCGCCCGCTCAAGGTTGTAGTCGTCGAGCGTCGCCACGATCGTCTGGCCGATCACGTTCGACCGCTCTGCGACGATCTTCATTCTTCTCGATAGCTCCTCGATGCCGACGTCCGTGATGTTCATCGATATCCACTGGATGTCTTCGAGGTCGTCCCAGCGCACGGAATCCACCACGTCGCCGTTCGTATAGACGAATCCCTGCATGCCGCCGGTATTCTCATACACGGAATCCATAACGCGTTTGATTCGATCGGTTCTCAACAGCGGTTCCCCGCCGAGGAAGCCGATTGCGTTCACCTTGACGTTGTTGGCTTTCCATACTTCCGGAATCCACTCCAACAGCCTCGAAAAGGTGCGTTCGTCCATTTCCGTTTCGTTGCCCTCGCCGACCTGAGTGAATGAATAGCAGTAGCTGCAATGTCTCGTGCACCGGTATGAAAGAAACAAGAGGAACCAGAAGATCGGGAGCTTCTCCCAGCCGGCGCCTCCCCGCAGCCGTCCGTCTTCGATGGAATACATTCGTTTCAACTGTTTGACTCGTTCCGTCTGTTTTCTCATGGCCGTATTACTTCGGCGTCTTCGGGAAACCCTGCAAATATATGCCCGCAAGCTGGCCCGCAAGCTCCTTGGCGTCGGGATACCGCCCCGGTCGATACCATTGATATATCCAGTTCAGGGTGCCGAAGAGGTACAGTGCGGCAAGTCTGCTGTCGGCCGACGAACCGCCGGATGTCTCGCTGATCTTTTCGAAAATGGATTGGGTCAGATCGAAATACTCTTTTCGCTTCTCCGCTACTTTCTGATAGAAGCTCCCTTCGAG
>JACQXT010000132.1:2327-5906 GCA_016208665.1 Chitinivibrionia bacterium
GATTCGATCTCCCGGGAGCAAATCTTCAGGTCGTTCATGTTGCGGATGAAATACTCGAAGTGCATGTTGATCATGCTGTGAAGGCAGGCATGGGGATCGATCTCGTCTCTGATGATCTCCCTGAGCTTGTCGCAAATCGATTCGAACGCCCTGAACTGTATCAGGAAAAGGAGCTCTTCCTTGCTCTTGAAGTAATAGTACAAGCCGGCAAGACTCATCCCCGTCGCCTGGGACACGTCGCGAACCGTTGTTCGTTCGAAGCCCTTTTCCGCAAAAAGTGCGGATGAGGCGGAGAGGACGGAATTGAGCTTCTCGTCGTAGCGGGCTGTGCGGTGCTGCCTGCCCGGGGAGGCGGGTCTCGGTGCTTCTTGGGGATTCTTGCCGGGGCTTCCAAATACGCTTTCCATGGAGCAAATCCCTTTGCCTTCGCAGTTATCCTATTAATTATCAATAGGATATATATTTCAAGGAAACCGTTCGAACGTCCGTTCGAATATTAGCATACATCAGGCCAATGGGTGTGTCAAGGGGGATTAGAAATAATTCGCGAAAGTTGCTAATTTTTTATGGAAGAATATATTAGCGCATCGTCAGGCGTTCGTTCCCGCAACGAACCCATGATCCCTGCCGCTATTCGTACCGGAGCGCATCTATTGGATTGAGTCTCGATGCCCGAATCGCGGGCAGGAGGCCGAACGCAATTCCCACCGCGGAGCAGAATGCGAGCCCGATGAAGGCCCAGTGGATCGGCACGTTGATGTCGAAAGAAGTGAACAGGGTAACCACGTTCCCTAATCCGAAACCTGCCAGAACTCCGACAACGCCCCCGATGTTGCACAGTATGACGGCTTCCATCAGGAACTGCATCAGAATATATCTCGGCTGAGCGCCCAGCGATTTGCGAATGCCGATTTCCTTTGTTCGTTCAGTAACGGAAACCAGCATGATATTCATGATCCCGATTCCCGCCACGATAAGCGCGACGATACCGATGACAAACGCCGCGATTTTGATTCCAACGGTGAGCCGGTTGAATTCCGTAATCAGGCTCTCGCTGCTGAAGAAATCGAAATTGTCTTCTTCGTTCGCTTTGACGCCGCGTTCGCGCCGCAACACCTGCCGCGTTCCCTCGATTGCATCGCGAGTAAGCTCCGGAGTTTTCGCCCGAACGGTGATGTTGACGGTGCGCGGGAAACCGTCCCGGCTCGTCATGCCGTAGGTCCCGAGGAACGTCGTGATCGGAACCAGGACATAGTTGTCGAATGCGGAGCCGAACGCGGACTTCTTTTCATCGAATACGCCGATGACTTGATACTTTCGGCCGTCTACTCGAATCGTTTTTCCGATAGGATCTACGAAGGGAAACAGTTTCTGCGCGATTCCGTAACCGATAACGGCCACGCTCCGGCTGCCCTTGACGTCCATCTGGGAGATGTTTCTCCCCAGCCCGACATAGTGCGTATTGTTCGGCGGGTACTCCGGCGTGCCGCCGCACATGCTGACATTCGCGTTGGTGGCCACGTCCTTGTATTGCGCAACGAACCCGAAATCCCATAGTTCGCAGCCTACCAGATCGACGGTCTCGACCTGCTCGCGGATCGCATCGGCGTTTTCGATCGTGAGCGGCGGTCGTTTCATCGCTCTTCGATGTTCCTCAGCGCCGTGGAATCCGCCTGCGGGCCACTTTTGAACCTGGAATACCTGCGCACCGAGCACGCTCATTTCCTTTTCCATGGTGGACTGCACGACCGCAATGGCGGTCATTACTGAAATGATGGACGCCACCCCCGCGACAATGCCCACGAGCGTCAGGATCGATCTCAGCTTGTTGCGGAGTATCGCCCCGAACGACATCGAGAGAGTGTCCAGATTACGCATACCGGCCTCGCTTGAACTCAAACTCACTCATAGCGGAGCGCCTCTATCGGATCGAGTTTTGCTCCCTTATAGGCCGGAATAATTCCGGCTAGTGTGCCGACGAGCAGAGACACCACAACGGCAATGATCAAAATAGGAAGCGATACGCTTGCCGGCATCAGCACGGCATTGACCACCGCCGTCAGGATCCCTGCAATCACAATACCGATCAAGCCGCCCAACAGGCAGATGGCGCATGACTCCAGCAGAAACTGAAAGAGAATGCTTCGCCGCTTCGCGCCGATGGCCTTGCGGATGCCGATTTCCCGCGTCCGCTCGGTGACCGAGACGAACATGATGTTCATCACTCCCACGCCGCCGACGAACAGGGAGATGCTCGTCACCAATAAACCCACCAGAAACACCACGCCGATCACGCGGTTGAACGCTCCCATCAGCGTGTCCAGTTTGTTGATCGAGAAGTCGTCCTGCTCCGCCGGCCGCAGATTTCGTATCTTCCTCATTTCTCCGATGACCTCGAACTCGAGTTCCTCGACGGCTTCCTGGGCGGGCGCTTTGACCGACACCATCACATTCTGACGTCCGCGAGCGCCGCCGAATGCCTTAATGAAAGACGTGATCGGCACGTAGATCTGCCGGTCGAAATTCGGACCTCCGAGGAAGCTTCCTCCCTGTTTCTCCATCACGCCCACCACGCGAAATACGGTGCGGCCGATCTTCAATTTCTTGTTGATGGGGCTCTCGGTTCCGAAGACCCCGTCCCGGATATCGGTGCCGATGACGCACACCGCCGTCTTGTACGAGACATCGCGCGCCATGATGAATCTGCCGCTTTCCGGCTGGGCGCTGCCGACCAGGACTTGCCTCTCCGTGGTGCCGATGATCGTCACGCCGTCCATGGTTTCGGAGCGGTATTTCACGTCGCGCACACCGCCCATCGAATAGTTGACGATTGCCTTGCCGCGCATTTTATTCTCCAATTGGCGGGCATGCCGCAGCTCGATCGGCGGACGGTTCCGATAGAGAAAGAAATCGTTCATGATCACCCATGGCATGCGCGACACGTAGATCACGTCCGCCCCCACCGATGAGAAGGTCTGACGAAACCTGTTCTCCAATCCGTTTGCGGCGGTCATGGTGAGAACGACCGCAACGATGCCGATGATGATGCCGAGCGTCGTCAACGCCCCGCGCGCCCTGTTGGCGCGGAGCGCAGCCATTGCTATTTGAAATGACTCGTTCAAATCAATCGCCCATCTCATAGCAATCGGTTCTCCCTCTCGCCTGGAACGCAGCGCGGCACCGTTCCGCGCTCAGGGCCCAACGCGCCGCTGACTATTCGTCGTGACGTCGCTTTCGATCGAGCCGTCTCTCAGCCGTACCGCACGCAGGGCATGCTCGGCGATATATTCCTCATGGGTCACGATGATGATCGTCTGGCCTGCTGCGTGCAGGTCGTCGAACAACGTCATGATTTCATCCCCGGTCTTGCTGTCGAGGTTTCCGGTCGGTTCATCGGCCAGTACGATCGAGGGGTTGTACACCAACG
The DNA here is from genome assembly GCA_016208665.1 of Chitinivibrionia bacterium. Taxonomy (GTDB): domain Bacteria; phylum Krumholzibacteriota; class Krumholzibacteriia; order WVZY01; family WVZY01; genus JACQXT01. Next base: position 5,755 of record JACQXT010000132.1, read on the forward strand.
CTCGAGCGATCGCCACGCGTTGCCTCTGCCCGCCCGACAGCTCGTTCGGCTTGTGCCTCATGCGGTCGGCGAGCCCTACTTTTTCGATCGCGTTCGCGGCACGTTCATGCCGCTCCGCTTTCCGCATTCCGCCATAGACCAGCGGCAACTCC
>JACQXT010000127.1 GCA_016208665.1 Chitinivibrionia bacterium
GCGGCCGTTTCCCGGCAGCCGCCGCTCCAGCTTGAGGAGAAGGAAAACAATGATCATAGTGCCGAGCGATTCGTAGAGCTGCGTCGGGTGAAGCGCGCAAGCCCCGGATGGGAGGCCGAGCGCGTAGGCGCCGGCGGGAGACGACGGGGGAAACACGACGCCCCACGGTATATCCGTCGGCGCGCCGAAACAGCACCCGCTGAGAAAGCAACCGATCCTGGTCAGCATGGCGCCCAACGCTATCGAAGGAGCCATGATATCGGCAAGCAGCAGGAAGGCGATCCCGCGCTGCGAAGCGTATACATAGCTCGCCGCAATGCAGAGCAAGAGCCCTCCGTAGAGCGTGGCGCCGCCCTGCCACAGCGCAAAGATATCGAGGAAACTCGTGTAGTCGGAGAGGTGAAACACGATATAGGCGAGCCGCGATCCAACCACCGCCGCCAGGATGATGTATACGCTCAGATCCAGGATGTGCTCCACGGCGACACCGCGCCGTTTCGCCCTGAGGGAGGCAAGGTAGATTCCCGCAAGGAAGCTCAGCGCGAGCATCACGCCGTAGGAATGGAGCGACAGCTTGCCTATGCCGAACAGAGTCGGGTGCATACGATTACCTGGGCCTGTTCCTCCGAAGTCCGCCTGTTGGCGCGGCGGATCGAAGGTTACTATGCCATACCGGTCCGAGAAAGCAAGACAATACGCATTCCGCTCAATACTCGAACCACCGGACGCTGCAATTGAGCAGCACGCCCGTCATGAACATGCTCACTACGAGCGAACTGCCGCCGTAGCTCAGAAAGGGCAGCGGAATCCCCGTGACCGGCGCCATGCCGGTCGTCATCGAGATGTTGATGAACACGTGAATGAAGAAGTAGACCGCGATTCCCAGGCACACGGTGCTGGCGAATTCGCTCTTGGCCTTTACGGCGATGCCGATCGCCCGGTATATGAGCACCGAGAACAACAGCAACATGACCGCCGCCCCGATGAATCCGATTTCCTCGCCCAACACCGAAAAAATGAAGTCCGTATGCTGTGCGGGTATGAATTCGAGCGCTTTCTGCGTTCCTTCGAGATAACCCTTTCCGGCGATGCCGCCGGATCCGATGGCGATCTTCGATTGGATAACCTGCCATCCGGCGCCCAGCTTGTCGGAGCCCGGATCCAGGAAATTCATGATGCGATTCTGCTGATACTGTTTCAGGCTGTCCCACACCGCGGGGAAGGCGATGCCGATGGCGAGATTGCCCGCCACCAGGGCGATGCTTTCGATGAGCGACGCCCGCCTCGCATAGGCCGCATAGGCGATGATGAACAGCATCACGATATATATTCCCAGGGGCCACGCGCTATCGATGACCTGCTCGCCGTATACGATCAGGACGCAGGTGATGACGGGCGACATGAGGTAGAAAATGTACAGCACCTTGAATCCCCGCCAGTAGAGCACCGCTAGCATCAACACGAACAGTATGATCGCGGTGCCAAGATCGGGGCCCTTGAGCACCAGGAGAAAGGGCGCGAGAAACAGGAGAATGACGACCATCAGGTGATGGAACCGATGGGAACCTCCTTTGTGGCCCGTGAGCACGCGCGCCCACGCGAACAGCAGCGCAACCTTGGCGAACTCGGAAGGCTGGATTTGCACGGGTCCCAGGATGAGCCACCGCTGCGTTTGCGAGCCCTTGTTGAACAGCGCGGCGGCGATGAGCAGCAGCAGCGCCAGAGCATAGGAGATGAACGCGAGCGCTTCGAAATACCGGAAGTGAATCGAAAAACCGGCAAGCATGGCGATCACGCCGAAACAGAACCAAAGCAGCTGTTTCTTGAACAACACGCTCGAGGGATGCTCCGCCCCGTCCTCGCCGGCTACCTGGAATACGGAATAGATGAGCATGAATCCCATCACGCACAAGAGCACGGCCATGAGGAGCAGCAGCCAATCGAAATCCCGCGCGAGCTTCATCGCACCACCCCCTCCTCGCGCTGCGGCTCGGCCTCTCTATCGACGGATTGCGCCACCGTCTCGACGCTGTCGGGGATAAAATACGCGAGGAAGAAATCGCGCGCGATCGGAGCTGCGACGCTGGAGCCGTGGCCGGCGTTCTCCACGATGATCGCCATGGCTATTTCGGGCAGTTCCACCGGCGCGTAGCAGACGAACCACGCGTGATCGTTGCCGTGAGGATTTTGCGCGGTGCCGGTCTTGCCTGCAAAACGGATCTTTTCGGTTCTGCTCCCGTGCGCCGTTCCCTGCCCTTCCTCCACCACCCCCGCGAGCGCGCTCCGGAGAAATGCCAGCGTCTGGAGCGTAAGCCCGCGAACCGGCTCCGGAGCTTGCACGGCAACCGGTTCCCCGCTGATGGACTCCACAAGGTGGGGACGCACGAGACGGCCCCCGTTCGCGACGGCGGCCGCAACCCTGCACATCTGCAAAACCGATGTGAGGACCTCGCCCTGGCCGATGACGTTGTTGAGAACGTACCCCTGCGTCCACCCGCGCTTTCCGTACCTCCGGTTGTAATACGCCCGGTCGGGGATCAGACCGGCCGTTTCTCCCGCCACATCGATGCCGGTTTTCCGGCCGAGGCCGAAGCTTCGCGCCATCGAGGCCAGCTCGTCGATATCGATGCTCTCGCCGATCTTGTAGAAATACGAATCGCACGACTGGACGATTGCGTTGTACATGTTCATGCATCCGTGGCCTTCGGGCTTCCAACACCGGAACACCCGATTGCCGAATCTGTGCCCTCCCGTGCAGCAGGTCAACACGCGGTCCCTCGCGACGACCCGGTTCTCCAGGGCCGCCGCCGATGTTACAATCTTCATGGTCGAACCGGGCGGATACGACGCCTGGGTAATGCGGTTGAACAGCGGCTTCCGCTCCGATGAAAACATCTCATCCCATTCGTCCTGCGGTATCCCGGTGCTGAAGCGATTCGGATCGAACTGGGGGAGGCTCGCGGCGGCCAGTATCGCTCCGGTATGCACGTTCATTGCAACCGCGGAACCCGCATGCCATTCCAGGAGCAGCCGCTCGAGCAGCAGCTGCAAATCCGCTCGAATCGTCAACCTGATCGTTTTCCCGGGAACCGGAGGCGTCAAGAGCTTCGATACTTCTCCCATGACGGAGCCCGCTGCGTTGACCTCCACGACCCGCTGGCCGTCGACGCCGCGAAGCTGCTCGTCGTACGCGCCCTCCAGGCCCATTTTCCCGATCATATCGCCCGGTTGGTAGCCCCGCTTGCTCGCCGTTTCCAGTTCCTCGTCGGTCACCTGGCCGACAAATCCCAGGATGTGCGCGCCGAGGTTGTCGAACCGGTACCGCCGCCTCCCTTTCGTAACGACTCTGAGTTTCGGAAACAGATCCTCGTTCTCGCGAACCGCGGAGATGACGACCTTGTTTGCGTTTGTGATCACCGGAAACGGCAGGCCCGCGTTGCGCTTCTTCCATTCGCGCTCCCATGGGATCGTTATCTCGAACCGAGGAACGTTGTCCACGAGGATTTCCCCCCGGGAATCCTCGATCAGGCCTCGGGGAGCTATGATCCGCTCCCGTTGCAGCTGATTGTTCTCCGCGTATTGCCGGTAGTAATCGTATTGGACTATCTGGAGGGCGAACAGCCGCACGACGAGAATGAAGAGGCATCCGAGCGCGAAATACAGCAGCTGCTTCTGCAGCGTTCTCCCGTTCTGCTCATCCTTGCTACTTCGCTTTCCCAAAGATCCTCACCGCCTTCAATCCGAGGGATGAGCAGACTTTATGCACGAGGACGCCGACGAGAGCCGTGTAGAGCGACGACGGGATCGTCGCGATGGCGAACATCTTGAGAATATGGACGATATTGAATCCGTAGTAAAACACCATGTAAATCAAATCGTGCGCAAGCTGGGAGACCACGAGAATCAGCGCGAGAAACAATGCGCTGTCCCGTTCCATTGTGGAGCCGATGCGCCCGGCTATGCTTCCCAGGATCGATTTGAGCAGGGCGTTGAGTCCGAGCAGGGACGGGTTGAAGAGATCCTGCAGGAAACCGATGCCGAATCCGATGAGCGTGCCCTGGAAGCTGCCCCGGTAAAGGCTGACGTACACGACGAAAAGCAGCGGGAAATCCGGCTCGACGGGTCCGAGAGCGATCTTGTTCGCGGCGATCATCTGCAGGAGCAGGAACAGCAAACCCGTTATGACAACGACCGCCGTTTTCATTGCTCCATCTCCGCCTGTACGCTGTCCGCCTCCACGCGCATGGTATCCGCTTCCGGCTGTGCGCCGTCCGCTTCGACCTGCCTGTCGTCCGCTTCCGGCGTCTCGCTTCTCACCGCATTCTCGTACAGCTGCTGATCGAGGGGATCGAACAGAATACCCCGATCCCAGGGAATCCTGTCGAGTATCACGAACACTTCTTCGAGCGATCGGAACTTGATATGGCTGCGCGCATCGATCTTGAGGCTCAACCCGTCCACCGCCTTGCTCACCTTCGAAACAATCGCCACGGGGAATCCCTTCGGAACGACGCCGCCGAATCCGCTCGTGATGAGCGTATCGCCGACCTCGACATCCTCGACGATGCCCACGTTCTTGAGTTCGAATGCCGAATGGTTCTTCCACTCGAGGATGCCGACGACCCTGCTGCGCTTGTCGATGCAGCTGACCGGATTATTGCGGCTGACGATGAGCTGAACGTGGGATGAGCTGGGAAACACCTCGGTGATGCAGCCGACGTATCCCTCGTACGACAGCACGGGCATCCGTTTCTTCATGGCATCGTTCGCGCCCTTGTCCAGAACCAGGACGGTCCGGAATCGGTCGACGTTCCTCCCGATGACCTCGCACGGCAGGAGCCGGTAGAATTGCTCCTCCTTGAATGCGGCGAATCTCCGCAGCCGTTCGCGCTCGTCCCGGAATTGCAGGAGCCGCTCCCGCTCGATCGCCAAGCTGGCGACGATCCGCTTGAGCCTCCGGTTTTCGGCGCGGACTTCTTTGAAATCATCGAGAAAATGCGTCATACGCCCCGCGGGAAGGTATGCCGCACTCAGGATTCTTTTCGCAAACGAGAGCTTGGTGGATTGGGGCAGCAGCATGAGCTCGAGCGCGGCAACCGCACACACGGCCATGGTCGTCTTCTCGCGCCGTCTGTTACTAAGCAGGTCGACGATGTGCATCGCTAATCATGGTGGCTCTGCATGAGAATTCGGTCGTACTTATGCGTTTCGTCCAGGGTCTTGCCGGCCCCCTTCACGACGCACGTCAACGGATCGTCCACGACATTGATGGGGAGGTTGGTCTGCTCCTTCAGCAGCGTATCGAGGCCGCGCAGCAGCGCGCCGCCGCCGGTCATCACGATTCCCCGGTCGACGATATCGGCCGCCAATTCGGGAGGCGTGGCTTCGAGCGCCGCTTTCAGCGCTTCCGTGATCTGCGAAATGGGTTCGCTCAAGGCATCGCGAATTTCCTCGCTCGTCAGCTTGAGCGTCTTGGGAATGCCCGCGACCAGGTCTCTCCCCTTGACCTCCATCTCCAGTTCCTTATCCAGCTTGTATGCCGTGCCGATTCTCATCTTTATCAGTTCGGCCGTTTGCTCGCCGATGAGAAGGTTGTACGTCCGTTTCACATAGCTGACGATCGCCTCGTCCATTTCGTCGCCCGCGATCCTGATCGAACTGTTGGAAACGATGCCGTCGAGGGCGATGACGGCGATCTCGGTCGTCCCGCCGCCGATATCGATGATCATGTTGCCCGACGGCTTGTCCACCGGAAGACCCACGCCGATCGCCGCGGCGATCGGCTCCGCGATGAGATACACTTCCCTCGCTCCCGCATGCTCCGCGTTATCCCGAACCGCGCGTTTTTCGACTTCCGTGATTCCCGATGGAACCGCGATGACGATTTTCGGACGGATGAAGAGCTTCTTCTTCTGCGATCTCCGGATGAACTCCCTCAGCATGAGTTCGGTGATTTCGAAATCGGCGATAACGCCGTCCTTGAGCGGCCTGATCGCGGCGATGTGATCGGGTGTTTTCCCGAGCATGGCCTTCGCTTCGGCTCCGACCGCGAACACCTTCTTGGTCGACTGATCGACGGCGACGACGGACGGCTCGTTCAGCACGATGCCTTCACCCTTGATGAATACCAGCGTGTTCGCGGTGCCGAGATCGATGGCGACATCGTTGGACAGAAAGTTCGAAAACCACGAGAACACTGCCTATCACGATCCTTTCTTGCGCCCTGTGCGCCGCAGCCCGGAGCATTCAAAACGTTCCAAGCTCCTTCAGGCTGCGATACGTTCCGGCCCCGATGATGACATGGTCGAGAAGCTCTATGCCGATGAGTTCGCCGCATTGCGCGAACCGTCTAGTGAACTCGATGTCTTCTTTGCTGGGAGTCGGATCTCCCGTCGGATGATTGTGAACGAGCACGATCGACGCGGCGCTCACCGAAATCGCCGGCTTCAGGATTTCACGCGGATGCACGATCGATGCGTTGAGCGAGCCGATTGATATCGTTTCGACCTTCAGTATGCTGTTCTTCGTATTGAGATATGCGGCCTTGAAATACTCCTTATCATAGTATTTCATTTCGTCCAAGAATATTTTCGCAATATCCCGGGGTGACCGTATCGATATGCTGTTGGTGCCCGTCTGGCGAGCGAGTCTCCTGCCCAGCTCGAATGCGGCAAGCACCTGGCACGACCTTGCAAATCCTATACCGGTGATCCGCATCAGGTCATCGATGCCGGCCCTGCCGAGGGACGCTACGTCTTCGAACGCATTGAGCACCCGATATGCGAGTACGAGCGAACTCGCCGAGCCGGACCCCCCGCCGATGACGATCGATAGAAGCTCTTGCAGCGAAAGCTCATGCGCTCCAACATGGTACAACCGCTCCCGCGGCCGTTCTCCCGGCGGAAGCGCCTTCGCCGATACCACCACATCCATTCCTCACCACCTCCACACTTTCCCACCATCGGAACACCTGCGGAACGCAGGCTCAAAACTAGCATTGCGGGCTGCCGGAAGGCAACAATTTTATTCAGCGACCGCCCGGCCAGCAAGGAATCTTTGCAGGACCGAGGTCGAAATGATATATTCAGCCGCATATGAGCGATCCCCTGATTGTGCAGAAGTACGGCGGAAGTTCCCTCGATTCACCCGCCCGCATCCGGTCGGTTGCCGCGAATATCGCCGACTGCGCGCGCCGCCGGCACCGGATGATCGTCATCGTATCCGCCATGGGGAAAACGACCGACGGCCTGCTGTCGCTCGCACACGACATTTCCCCCCGCCCTCCGCGCCGGGAGCTCGACATGCTGCTCACCGTCGGAGAGCGCATCTCCATGTCGCTTCTTTCCATGGCGCTCAACGACCTGGGAATTCCGGCGATTTCCTTCACCGGATCGCAGAGCGGCATCGTGACGGACACGAACCACACGGGCGCAAGCATCGAGGAGATCAGGGCGGATCGGATCATCGAGGCGCTTCGAGAAGGCAAGGTCGCCATCGTCGCGGGCTTTCAGGGAGTGAGCCGCAGCAGGGAGATCACCACTCTGGGGCGCGGCGGGTCCGACACGACGGCGGTTGCCCTTGCCGGATCTCTCAAGGCCGACCGGTGCGAAATCTACTCCGATTACCCCGGACTGTTCACGGCCGATCCGCGGTATTTTCCCCGGGCGAAACGAGTTCCGGAAATCGGCCACGACGAAATGCTCGAGCTTGCCTCCCTGGGCGCGAAGGTGTTACACTACCGGGCGGCCGACCTGGCGAGGAAATGCGGCGTCACGCTCATGCTGCTCTCGAGCTTCACCGATTCGCCGGGCACGGTCGTCCGCGAGCGCACGGATATGGAACTGCCGGCCATCAAGAGCATAACCAGTACCTTGGACGCGGGAGCGTTGACTGCATCCTACACCGCTCCGGAAGGGCGCGCGGACACGCTGGTCCGCATGCTCGAAGAGAAGGGCGTGAAACTCGTCTATTTTCAGCGATCCTCGACCGGGCGGCATACGACCGTGCACTGTGTCGTCGAGGAAAACGAACTCGAAACGCTCGAGCAGGAGATCCGCGCACGCGAATACCCCGACCTCGCGCTCCAATCGACGAAGGACGCGGCGACGGTCTCGGTGGTCGGAAGCGGCGTGGCGCGCGAACCTCGCCTTTTATCGGCCGTTGAAGAGACCCTCGCGAACGCCGGCATCGTTCCCTTCCTCCTGTGGAATTCCCCCCTATCGATCACCTGCCTCGTCCCCCGGGAATCGTGCAGGCGAGCCGTCGGCGTCTTGCATGAACGCTTTTTCCCCGATGGAATCTCGAAACGCGATTGATTGAAGCAGCTGAACCGCCCTGTCAAGAGGAGCGGAGCGGATCGAGCACTCGAACCTGTTCCCTGGCAAAATCAACCCAAGAGTCCTCCGGATACCGGTCGATCAGCCGCTCATAGCACCGGGCCGCCTGGGCGGCGTCGGAATAGGTGCTCCAGTGGAGATTGGCCGTTCTCAACAGCGAGAACGGCGCCTCGGGATGCCCCGGGTAGCATCGTTCGAAATTCCCGTAGGCTGCGAGCGCCAGGTCGGGCTTCAGGCTTCTTTCCAGGCCGAACGCCAGATCGATCTGCTGTGCGGGGCCCAACGTGAAATCCGCGAAAGCCCGGAGCGCCTCGCGGTACGCATTCTCGGCTTCCCCTCGCTGGCGGCCGGCGAGATGTGTTTCACAAGCGCGCTGATAGTTTGCGCGCGCCCTCGCCTTTTCCCCCGCAAGCAGCTGAGCCCGGGCGAGCGAGGCGTACGCCAGTCCGTCTGCCGGCGTTTTCTCGATGTACTTGAGAAGCGCCTCCTGGGCGCCGAAATAGTCGGCGCGTTCCATCATCTTGCGGGATTTCTTCCAGAGAGCTTCCATCCTCCCCTTGCCGAACTCCCCGGCTGCCAGCGCGACGGCGAATCCCCACGCAAAGCCGGCTATGTGTGTGACGTAGGCGACGTTCTCCCATCCCCCGCCGTACTGCACCAATCCCCTGGCCGCCTGAATAACGAACCACAGACCGACCGCCAGGACGGCGGGCACATCGACGGTGCCGGCCTTCGTATACGCCTGGAGCGGCATGAATACCCAGTACGCCACCTTGAGTTTCGCCGCGCAAAAGCGTACGGCAAAGACTCCCAGAAGCGCCGATACGGCCCCGGATGCGCCGATAATCCCGGCGACTTGCCTGTGAAGAACGTGGGCGTTGTACACGCCCTGGAGCACGTTCCCGATCCACGCCGAGGAGATGAACAGCACGGCAAAGAGCACGGGACCCAGCCGGTCCTCGACATAGCGCCCGACAAACGCAAGGTAGATGAGATTGCCTATCAGATGCATATGCCCCAGATGCAGGAATGCGGATGTCATCGCGGTGAGCAACCCCGACTGGCCTGGAACATAGACGAGGTTCATGAAATTCAGGGGCATCGATTCTGATAAGTATTTATTACTAAAGAATATAACAGAGCACAGGATGGAAAAGAATATCGTCATGGATGGGGGTCTCCGCACCTCCGTATCCATGCCGACGGGAATGTAGTAGAAGAAGTACATCGTAACAAGCGCTCCCTGCAAAGGAACCCGGATTGACCGAATCTGGGTAGAGAGCAATTATCGGGCCTTTGAGAGGGCAGGAGCCGCCGGTATTGGCGAGGTAAAAAAAGAAGCTCCCCTCCTGCGGAGGGGAGCTTCTGCGAGCAAACCTGTGCTTCAGACTAGAAGTGGTAGTTTGCGCTTATCCTGCTGACGGGGCCGGAATAATCGCTATCCCAGCTCTCGTAGCCGGTCAACCAGTAGCCCAGGTTGAACGGGGTCTCATTCGCGAGTTCGCAATCGATATCGAACTCGGCGATATGGAAACCGACTCCCATGAACCATGCGAAGTCCGCGGAAGTATACTTATAATCCTGGGCGATCGGAGGATCGTCCTCGCTGTCCGAGGTCGACGTGGTCTTGTCGAGCGCCTTCCAGGAACCGACGCGGGCCGTAAGCCACGGCTTCACGTTCGACTCGAGAGCGATAAAGAAGCGGGGCAGCGTCCACATCTTCCAGGCTTCATTGGATTCGCCTGCAGACGAGGGCTCCCACTTGACATACTCGGCCTGCGCGCCGACGAGCAGGAGGTTGTTGGTGTTGACGTCGATGTTCATGGCGCCGCCGACGAAGAAGCCCTTTACCTTGTCGCCGAAGGGCTCTACTTGGCCCTCATACTCGAGCGCATAATCATACTGGAAGTAGTCGATGACCGGAACCAGCGTGACGTTGTCCTTCCATTCGTAGAAGAGACGGGCCGCGAAGTCCAGGGCCATCTTCTTGTCCAGCGTGACATCGGTCGCTACGCCGGAAACATCGTATCCGCCGAAACCGACCGTTGCAGCCAGGTCGGTATATGCGGCATCGCCGATATCGGCGCGAACGCCCACGCCGACGGTCGTGAAGGCCCACTCGCTCTTGGAAACCGGATCAGTGGCTTCATTCTCGACGCTCAGGTCGGAACGCGTGAAATTTAAACCGATCGACATGGCCTCGAACTCTTTGCCCCACGCGAGGGCCAGTTTGTTGTACGGCATGCCAATTCCGATTTCCTGGTAACCCCAGCCAGCTCCATAAATTGGCGAATTCATGAAGAAGCTGTCATCATTGATCGCGTCCTGCAGGAGGAACAAAGCCCAGGTTCCCCATTTTCCCTCTTCGCCACAGGCGTGAGTTACGCCCATCGCCTGGTGCTCGACGTCGTCGTAACCGTCATAGGTGCCGACTTCCATCATAACTAGGTTGGCATAGGACGGAAGGACTCCATACCAGCGGAACATGTTGGAGTCGTCATTGATGTAGTCGCCGACGCCGCCAAGCGAGTTGACGCGAGCCGTAGTAGCATAGACCGGAGCAGCCAGAGCGACGACGAACAAAGACAGAAGAAGCACTCTGCTGAAAGCCTTAATCATATGAAACCTCCTCATCCTGAAACGGCGGCTTTCACGCCGTGAAAACGAACCGTTCCTTCTATGTTCAATTGAACTGAATGTTGCCCATGCACCTGTTGTACTTGAGCCGCTTCGTCGCGGCAACAGTTGTATCGGGACATCACCTCCTCAGGACTTTTCAACAAACCAACGAAACGATTGAGAAACGCAACGTAACCCATTAATTAAAAAACCGAAACAAGCTTCTCCGCCGTCTTTAGCTCTACGAACGGCAAAAATAGCGATCAGCCGGAATCTTGTCAACTTTTTTTCTATAGGGTTACGTATTTTTTGATGAAAAAAAAGTCTCCCGCTGCCATCGACGACGACTGCGCCAGGGAGGGTAATTACTATGTATCATGTTGTTTTTAAATTAGTTACTTCGATAGCGGGTCGCGCGAAAATCGCCAATCTTTTGACAATTTAGCGTCAAAAAGGGGATTTTTAGAATCGAGCGATCCGACCCGCACATACCCGTATGCGTGCAGAAAAAGCCCGTTGGTGAGATACATTGCGACGTGTGTGATTCTTGATTCGTCCGCTCCGAAGAAGAGGAGGTCGCCCGTCAAGAGGCCGTCGTTATCCCGGTCGTCCTTCAGCGCTCCGTACCTGGAAAGCATGTCCGAATCTCTGGGCACGACAAGCCCATGCAGGCGAAAGATCCTCTGAATAAGGCCGGAACAATCGAATCCTTTCGGCGTTGTGCCGCCCCATAGGTACGGAATGCCCATGAAACGCATCCCGGTTGCGCCCAGGCGCTCCCTTTTTATTTGTTCGTTGCTGGGCATCCGTTCGATCGTGCCGGCTTTCACATAACCTGCCCGTCCGTCCGCGAACTCGACGTGCCGCCAGCCTTTTTTCCCGCAGACATTCGCAACGACCGCCGTGCCGACGACGGCATCGGTCACGGGCAGCGATTCGCAGTCGGGCAGCTCGAACGCTTGAATGATATTCTGCTTGATTCGATGCCCGGCCCGCCCGTGAAAGGAGGCGAGCCCGGCGATCGCGGCGGGCTTCAGGCACCAGCTTCGTATCCATCCCACGTAGCCGTCGTCGATGCGCACGAGTATCCAATCGCCCGCCGCTTTCAACGGAGCGACGGAGTCACCGTAGACGATTTGCGTGAGCAGTTCCGAGCCGTGGGCCGGCTCCTTGCGTATATCGACGACGCTGCCGGCCGCAAGGTACGCCTCGGGCAGGCCGCCTCCCGGAGACGGCAGCTCGACGAACCGCACATGCCCTTTCTCCCCGGGGAACGACGCCTGGAGCCGCACCCGCACATCCTGAAGCACGGATGCATCGCTCGCTTCGACGATCACGGCGGAGCCGTCGGGCTCCGCATGATAGGCGTTCGTATAGCAGGTCCGCCAGTCCAGACGGCGCTTCTTGAGAGAATCCGCGATCGTATCGTGAATATCCGTTAACATGCCCCGTCCCGCCGGATCGAGATTACATCCTCAGCCGCGGATCGAGAAGATCCCTGAGTGCGTCTCCCAGAAGGTTGAACCCCAGAACCGTGATGGTGATCACCATGCCCGGAGCGAGGGAGAGCCAGGGCGCAACGCGCACATAACTCAACCCTGAACTGATCATGGAACCCCAGCTCGGCGCCGGGGGCTGCGCTCCGAGCCCGAGAAAGCTGAGACTCGATTCTGCCATAATCGCCATGCCTAATCCCATAGAAAAAACCACCAGAAGCTGGGAGACGCAGTTGGGCAGCAAATGGCGAAACAAGATGGTGGGGGCGGCTCCCCCAAGAGACTTAATCGCTAAGATATATTCGCGTTCCCGGAGCGACAGCACCTGCGCCCGGATTATACGCGCCACGCCGGCCCACCCCACCACTCCCAGCGCGATGAAGAGGCTCACCATGCTCGGGCCTACAACCGCCATCACCGCAATCAACAGCAGCAATCCCGGATAGGCCAGTGTCACATCGGCCAGCCTCATGATGACCCCGTCGACCCGCCCCCCGTAATAACCGGCGATCAGCCCGAGAAGCGCTCCCAAGGCGACGGCGATGATTCTCGAAAGCACTCCCACAATGAGCGATATCCTCGCCCCATACACGAGCCTGCTC